>JALYXG010000566.1 GCA_030947205.1 Chloroflexota bacterium | reverse complement strand
AATTGTCCGCACGCCCCGGTTGCTTGTCCTCGATGAGCCGACCTCGCAACTCGACCCGGACGGCGCGCGGGCAGTGCTCGATGCCGTCGCGGCGGTGCAGACCGCCTCCGGTATGGCGGTAATCCTCTCGGAGCACCGGCTGGAACGCGTCGTCGCGCGGGCGACGGGCGGGCTGTTCCTCCCCGGCGACGGATCGCTGATGAGCGGCGACCTCCGGGATGTCCTGGCGCAGACGAGCGGGCAATCGGCCGCCTGGGTACCGCCCGTCGTCGCGCTCGGCCAGTCGCTCGGGTGGCATCCCCTCCCCCTCTCGGTCGCGGATGCGGTTCCGTTCGCGATTCGGGACGGCCTCGCGGCGCTCCGTCCACCGCCCGTACCACCCGCCCATACCGCCGATACGCCGCTCCTCACCGCATCCGGCATATCGGTCGCGCTCGGTGGGCAACCGATCCTCCGAAACATTGATCTGACGGTGCATGCCGGTGAGATCGTCGCGATCGTCGGTGTCAACGGCGCGGGCAAGACGACGTTGCTGCGGGCGCTGCTCGGCCTGCGTGCGCCGGATGCGGGCCGGATTTGCGTGATGGGACGCGACGTGACAGCGGCGGGCGTGGCGGCGCGCAGCGGGCAGATCGGCTATGTGCCGCAGCAGCCGGGCGCGCTGCTCTTCGCCGAAACGGTCGCGGACGAACTCGCCTTCACCCTCCGGGCGCACAAGCGGCGCGACTTTCCCGCCCGGTACGGCGACGCGGACGGTTTGCTCGTCGCCCTCCGGCTCGGCGGCATGGCGCACCGCTACCCACGCGATCTTTCCGTCGGCGAGCGGGCACGGGTGGCGCTTGCCGCGACGCTCGTCGCCGACCCGCCGCTGCTCTTCCTCGATGAACCGACGCGCGGTCTCGATCCCGACGCGAAAGAATCGCTGCTCGCGATCCTTCAGCAATTACGCGACGAAGGACGGAGCATCTTGCTCGTCACGCACGATGCCGAACTCGTCGCCCGCGCCGCCGACCGCGTCGTGCTACTCGACCGGGGCCGGGTCATCGCCGACGGCCATCCGCGCGCCGTGCTGCCCGGCTCGCCCTTTGCGCCACAGATCAATCAGTTGCTTGGCGGCACGTTTCTCACGGTCGCGGATGTCCTCGCGGCGCTCCCGGCACAGATCCGGGTGGAGGCAAAGACATGAATCGCATCAAACGATGGCGAACAACCATCGTCCTCACGGTCACGTCCGCAATCGGTGTCGCGGCCTTTCTCAGCCCCTTCTGGCTGGCACGGGCGCAGACGGCGGGCGCGGATCGCACCGCCCACGGGGGCGACGCGCCGCTCCTGTTCGCAGTAATCGGCGTCCTTTGCCTCGTCGTCCTCCTCATCGAGACGGGCGGCGGCGCGGACCCGGACGCGAAGCGGGTCGCGCTGCTTGGCGTGCTGGTGGCGGCGAACGCGGCGCTCCGCCTCATCCCCGGCGTGCTGGGGGCCAGCCCGATCTTCTTCCTGCCGATCTGCGTCGGTTTCGTCTGGGGGCCGTCATTCGGCTTCCTACTCGGCGCGGCGAGCATCGCCGTATCCGCGCTCCTGACCGGCGGCATCGGCCCGTGGCTCCCTTTTCAGATGATGACGCTCGGCTGGGTCGGGATGACGGCAGGGGTGGTGGGGAACCTCACCTCCCAGCCCCCTCTCCATTGTGATGGAGAGGGGGAGACGGGAAGTGGCTTGCGCCACTTCCCAAGCCCTCAGTCCTCAGTCCTCATGCCGCCCAAAGGGCACCCGCAGTCCTCAGTCCTTCTCATCGTTTTCGCCGCGCTGTGGGGTTTCGGCTTTGGGGCGATCATGAACCTCTGGTTCTGGCCGTTCGCGGCGCCCGCGTCGCCCGCCGAGAGCGGATTGTACTGGGCGCCGGGGTTGGGATTGGGGGAGACGGTGCGGCGCTACCTCGTCTTCTACGGCGCAACGTCTGCCGTCTATGATGCCTTCCGGGCGGCGGGCAATGTCGCGATGTTCGCACTCTTCGGGCGGCCCGTCCTGCTGCTGTTGCTGCGCTTCCGAGATCGCTTCACCTGGCAGCCAATCACCATGATACCCGCCCCAGAAACGCACGCCGAGCCTGGTATCATGCGAGAGGGTTGAACCACTAATTCTGCCCAGAGGACATCCGCAAGGACACCAAGAAATAAATTGCTCCCCCTTTTGTCTCAGGGCAATGGTCGCACGAGATTTCATCGCCATGCTATGCTGTCTTGCATGGATGGTGAACCGGGAACCGATCTCTCTCGCTACTCTCGTTGAGTGAATTGGGATAGATGCCAGCGGCATTCACGAGGAGGGACGGAGAGATGGGAACACGACAATGGGGGCGGCTCTTCATCGTCATCGCAATCATCGCGGCCATCGCCACCGTCGGTGCGAGCGGGGTTTCGGCCCACGCGCAGATTAAAGCAGCAGACCCGGCGGCCAACGCGGTGATTCCTAGCGCGCCCACGCAGGTTAATCTCACCTTTTCGGAGGAGACCAGTCCGACTAAAAGTAGCGGTTCGGTGACCAACGCAAGCGGCGCGACGGTCTCGACCGGTTTCAAGGTGGACCTGAACGAGCGCACGAAGATGGCCATCGCGCTGATGCCGAACTTGCCAAACGGTGTCTACACCGTCAAATGGAACACGCTGACCGAGGATGATAACGGCACGGCGAGCGGCGCCTTCACCTTCACCGTGCAAGCGGCAGCCGCGATCACTGGCACAGCGACGACTGGCACCATCCCAGCGGGCGCGTCCGCTGTCACCGGGACGGTACCCGCAGCCGCCACGACCGCGCCCACCGCAACCGTCGCCGCGACTACTGTGCCACCAGCGACGACTGCACCGACTTCGACGCGACCCGCGACGCCGCCCGCTGCGACAGGCACGGGTGGCGGCACAACGGTCGCGACTACCTCTCCCGCGACACTGCCAAAAACTGGCAACACCGGTAGCGGCAGCGACGCATCATGGGCAATTATTGCTGTTCTCGTCGCCGTGCTCACCATCTCAGGTGGACTCATCTTCCGACGCCGACTCGCACGCCGCTAACGGGCGAGGAGCGGCATCGTCGCGTGGCAGACGGTATACTGAATCATGAGATGCTGAGGTGTTACGAGCGATGCACTCGGTCCTCAGTCCTTTCTCTTCGCCGGAGGTGCGGATGCACGGAGAATATAAGACACCCGGCGGCAAACTCGTCGTCGTGGATTGCGCGGTCCGGGAGGGCAGGCTCGCGGACGTGGAAGTGACGGGCGATTTCTTCCTCTACCCGGAGGAAGCGCTCGACACGATCACGCGCGTCCTCACCGGCCTGGAAACGAGCCTGCCCGCCGACGAGATTGCCGCCCGCATCCACGCCACCGTCGGCGCCGATGTCACCTTTCTCGGCTTTTCCCCCGAAGCCATCGGCATCGCGGTGATGCGAGCAATGAGCGATGAGTAAGCAGGTGGCAGACAGCAGACAGCAGACAGCGGGTGACGATTCGCACTCGGTACTCAGTACTCAGTACTCAGTACTTGCTGACCGCTGGCGATCGTACGACTGGCATCTGATTCCTGCGGTGCGGCGCAGTCCGGCGATGAATATGGCGCTCGATGCGGTGCTGGCAGAGCGCGTCGGCGCGGGGGAGCGGCCCGCGACGCTCTGGATTTGGGGCTGGAATGCGCCGTGCGTCGTGCTTGGGCGGTTCCAGTCGGTGCGCAACGAGATTGACGAGGAGGGCGCAAGGGAGAGCGGCATTGGTTTCGTGCGGCGCATCACGGGCGGCGGGGCGATGTTCATCCAGCCGGAAGGGGCAATCACCTATTCGCTGATCGCTCCGGAATCGCTCGTCGCGGGGATGAGTTTCGCCGAGTCCTACGCCTTCATGGATGCGTGGGTCGTGGACGGACTACGGGCGCTGGGGGTGGACGCGACCTATGTGCCGCTGAACGACATCTCGTCCTCGACGGGCAAGATCGGTGGCGCGGCGCAGGCCCGACGCGGCGGCGCGGTCCTCCACCACGCGACGA
Organism: Chloroflexota bacterium; assembly: GCA_030947205.1. GTDB lineage: Bacteria > Chloroflexota > Chloroflexia > Thermomicrobiales > JALYUS01 > JALYUS01. Next base: position 2,823 of record JALYXG010000566.1, on the reverse strand, counting down.
TTGCCTGCGAACTCGACACGGCGCTGATGGCTCGCGTCCTGCGCATCGGGGGGGAGAAGTTGAGCGACAAGGGGATCGCCAGCGCGGCGAAGCGCGTCTCCCCCCTCCGGCAACAGACCGATCTTCTGCGCGACGCGATCATCGAGCGACTCGTCGCCTCCTTCGCTGACCGCTACGGCCTCACCCCCGACACCGTCCACCCCGACGAAGAAGCCGAAGCCGAACGCCGCGTCACGGAGCAGTTCGACACACACGCGTGGCGCTATATCCTGCCATAGCGGACAAAAGGATTGAACCACAGAGACACAGAGCGCACAGAGAAACGCTATGTTCTCTGTGCCTCTGTGATAGGGATTTCCTCCCACCGCCCGGATAGACAGCGATATGCACGACCACGTATACTAGCGCGCAATCCTGTTTCGGGGCTTTCTCTATTTTGCGTGCCATCCATCGTTGCCTCGTATCGCCGTTCTGCCAGACAGACGTCAGGTTCACTACAAAGGGGAGGCTCTGCTAATGCGACGTGCATTCTTGCCATGTGTCACACTCCTGCTCGTCGGCTTCGTCCTCGCGGCATGTGGCGGCGGCAGCGCGGCGACGGCGACGATCGCGAAGCCGGCGACGGGCGCGGCGACTACCGCCCCGGCAGCGGCGACGACCGTCGCACCGACTGCTGCCGCCGGATCGGCCGCCGTTGCCACGCGCCCGGCGGGTAGCACTGCGGCGGGGACGACCGCGCCGGTTGTCGCCGCGACGAGCGCACCGGTCGGGACGACGGCTGCGGCGACGGGGGGCACTATTAAATTCGGCATGATTACCTCGCTCACCGGCCCGTACAACCCGCTCGGCGGTTTCAACAAGCAGGCCGCCGATCTGCTCGTCAAGCAGATCAATGACACGGGCGGCATCAACGGCGCGAAGATTGAACTCCAGATCGAGGATGACACGAGCAATCCGAGTCAGGCGCTCACCGCTGTCAAGAAACTGATCGCGAACAAGGTCGTCGCGATTATCGGCCCCGTCTTCAGTTCGAGTTGCGTCGCCATCCTCGATGAGGTCGAGGCGGCGAAAATCCCGATGATTACGCAGTGCGCGGCGGATTCGGTCGTCACGCCGATCCGGCCCAATATCTTCCTCGGCCCGCAATCTACCCGGATCGCCGCCGACCAGTTGCTCGGCTACCTGAAGAGCGAGGGCAAGACCAAGATCGCCCTGCTGCACGACTCGACCGAGTACGGTTCGCTCGGCGGCAGCATCATCAAGGCGGACGCCGCCAAGTACGGCATCACGAGCGTGGACGAGCAGTTGTACGAATTGACCGCGACGACCTTTATCCCGCAACTGACGAAGATCAAGAATGGCGACGCGCAGGCGATCATTAGTTGGGGGTCCGGCGCGCCCGCCGTGACGATCACGAAGGAATACAAGCAGCTCGGCATCGCGATCCCGCTTTCCTTCAGCGGCGCACAGGCCAGCCCGCTTTACACCAAGCCCGCCGGGGATGCCGCGAGCGGCGTCATCGTCCAGTGCCAACTCGCGCCAATCGGCAAGTATTTGCCGGACAGCAACCCATCCAAAGCCCTCATCACCAAGTTTGACGCGGATTTCATGGCAGCATACAACACTGCCCCCGCGCAGTTCGCCTACAATACCTACGACGCTATGCAACTCTTCGTCGCCGCGATTAAAAAGGCCGGACCGGACCCGGCGAAGATCCGCGACGCGGTCGAGCAGACCAAAGGCTTCGTGAGCGTGGACGGCACCTTCAACTACTCGGCAACCGACCACACCGGCCTGAGTATTGACGACATCTGGGTCGCCCAGGTCACGAACGGCGCGCTCGTGCCAACGAAATACGGGAACGGAAAGTAGCCAGTAGTCGGTAGCCAGTAGTCGGTAGTCAGAGAGGATCGGCTCCGTTCTGACTACCGACTACCGACTACTGGGGAGCGCAGCAACGACGTGCTGACGATTGACGGGGTCTCGAAGCGGTTCGGTGGGGTGGCGGCGCTGACGGATGTGAGCGTGACGGTGGAGCGCGGGCAACTGCTGGCGATCATTGGGCCAAACGGGGCGGGGAAGTCCACCCTCTTCCAGATCATCGCCGGGCAGCACCGGCCCGACGCCGGGCGCATTGTCTTTCTCGATCAGGAAATTACCGACCTCCAGCCCTACCAACGCGCCCAACGTGGCATCGCGATCGCGTTCCAGGATGTCCGACTTTTCCCGGAAATGACGGTGCTGGAAAATGTGATGGTCGGCTGCCACACCGGCGGGCGGCACGGTTTCTGGGAGGCCGCCTTGCGGTTGCCCCGCTATTGGCGGGAAGAAGCGGCGACGCGCGCGAAGGCGCGGGAACTGCTTGCCCGCGTCGGCATGGCCGACCTCGCCGATGTCGCGGCGGAAAGCCTACCCTTCGGCCAGCAGCGCCGCGTGGCAATTGCCCGCGCGCTGGCGATCGAGCCTTCGCTCTTGCTGCTCGATGAACCGGCGGCGGGGCTGACGACGAGCGAGCGCGGCGATCTTTCGCGGCTGATTCGCGCCATCGTCGCGGCGGGCGTGACGGTCGTGCTGATCGAGCACGATGTCGGCCTCGTCATGGCGCTCGCCGATCACGTCGTCGTGTTGGAGTTCGGGCGGGTAATCGCCTCCGGCCCGCCCGCAGTGGTGCAGCGCGATCCACGGGTCATCGAAGCGTATATCGGCGCGGAGGTGGCATGAGAAACCTCACCCCCCATCTGCCCAAAGGGCGCCCGGCTCTCCTTTGCTGCCGAGCAAAGGAGAGGGGGAGTGAGAGAGAAGCGCTGCTCGATGTGCGCGATC
>JALYXG010000555.1 GCA_030947205.1 Chloroflexota bacterium | reverse complement strand
CTCCAGGCAATTGGCGAGCAGATCGAGGTGCCAGTAACCGCGCTCCAACCCCCTTCGTCCTCGCGTCGCATCGAACGCATCGAGAACCCGACAACCGGCGCAGTCACATTCCGTCTCAGGCACAATGCGTAGCGTAGGCTTCAGGGGAAGTCCGGCGGCGCATCCAGCGATTCGCGACCGCCGTGCATAGAACGCCATTCCCATTGGCGGGCGCGAAGGGCGAGGCCGGCAGTGGGGAAGCGGCGGGCAACAATCGCGGCGATCGTTGCCCGTGGGCCGACCAGCGGATCGCCGAGCGCGGCGCGACCGAGCGACAGGAGGCCGAATCGCCCGTAGTCCCCGAACCACTGCATCAGCCCCCGCGTGCCGAGCGCACGGCGCAGTGCAGGCAATACCCATGGCTGGCGGCGCACCGTCACGAGCATCATCGCCGTGTACTCACGCCACGAGGGGTTGTCGCGCAGGAAGCGGCGCGTCGTTTCTTCGCCCAGATCATTGAGCGCGCCGAGGAAAACATTCATGATCCGGTTGACGGCGGCCGGGTCGCCCCCCTCGCGATGCGCCATCATCCGCGACAAGCCCCAGAGCGGCGCCATGTTCGCCTGATGCGCGCCCGCGTGGCGCAGATGCTCCGCTTCCAGCAGATCGTGCGCGAGGCAGTAGCGCAAGAGTTCGGTGATCCGCTGGACGTTGCGCGTGTGCGAACCGAAGCCGCAAAAGGTCAGCGGCGATTGCTGCGCCGCCGCGTCGCCGATCGAGACGATCCCCCGCGCCGCGCCCGTGCCGCGCCGCACATCGTGGTAGCGCGCCGGGATGAACCCATAGACGGGCTTCAGGTGCGCGAACTCCGGCCCCGCCTCTTTGTAGGTCGGCAGCAGCGCGAAATACCGCTCGAAAAGGTCGAGCAGCGATTGCGGGCGGGCGGGGTCCACGCGGTCGTAGTAGAAGAGGTAGACGGTGTACTCGTCCTCGCCCGCCGGGAAGCCCTCCCAGATCAGTTGCCGCCCCTCTTGCACGTCCGCGATGGTAATCAGCACCTCGCCCGTCGCCGGGTCCACCTCGCGCAGCCCCGCGCCGCGCCGGAAGCCGCGCGCCGTCGTCCCCGCTGTCGGGCAGACACCCTGCAACGCGCCGCCCGCATTGATCGCCCAGGCGATCGGCGAGATCGTCCCCATCGCGTCCACGACGAGCCGCGCGCTGTACCGCTCCAACCCGTCCGGCCCCGCGACCTCGACGACCGCACCGACGCGCCCGCGCTCCCGCTGGTAGCAGCGGAGGAAACGCCGCCCCTCGTGGATCGTGCCGCCCAACTCCGTGAAGCGGCGGCGGCAATGCGCGAGCAGCGCATCGGCACGCACCGCGACATCCAGCACCTCCTCGGTTGTCACCCGTGCCTCGGGCACGTCAATCGCCGCCGCGTGGAAGCGGACGATCCCTTCCCGGTAGCGGTTCGTGACGACCCCCGCCAGATCGTCCCACGTTGCCACCCCGACGCGCACCAGTTCCGCCAGTTCCGCGAGCGAGATATTCCACTCCCGGTGTGCGTTCCCCGCCTTTCCTTCATCGAGCAAAGCGATGCGTAGGGGCGGTTCGTGAACCGCCCTCCCCGCCGCCAGCGCCGTCGCATTGATAAGGCCGAGCACGCCGCCGACATAGAGCACGTCGTACGTGCCATGCATTGCCGCCGGAAGCGCGTCGCACGGGACGACGATCTCGTCTGCTGCCACCCCGCGCACGACCGCTGCGAACCGCTTGTCCAGCCGCTCCACCGCCGCCAGCGACCCTTCGCCGCCCGGCATCGCCGTGAACGCCGCCACCGTCCCCGGATACCGCCCTCGCAACCGCTCAAATATCGTCGCCGGTTCAGTAGCGATCATCATACAGACCTTTCTATGAACCACGAAGGCACGAAGAGCACGAAGAGGGAAAAGAGGGGAAGGATTGCTTTCTTCCTCTCTCCTTCGTGCTCTTCGTGCCTTCGTGGTTCACAATTCCCATTCTCGCAGTCTACCACTGCTGGAGGGTGGTACACTCCGGGCAGGGACGTGGCACATAGCGGAAGGAGCGGACGGATGGAGAAACGGCGGCTGGGCCGGACGGAACATAGGAGTTCGATCGTCGCGTTCGGCGGCGCGGCCATTGGCAAGGTGACGCAGGATGTCGCGGATGTCGCCATTCAGGACGCGCTCGATCACGGTGTCAACCACTTCGATGTCGCTCCCACCTACGGCGATGCCGAACTGCGCCTCGCGCCGTGGATGAAACAGATTCGCAACGACATCTTCCTCGGCTGCAAGACGACCGAGCGCACGCGCGACGGCGCGAAGCGTTCGATCCACGCCTCGCTGGAACGGCTTGGTGTGGACTCCTTCGACCTTTTCCAGTTCCACTCGGTCGGTACGATGGAGAAACTCGATCTGTGCCTCGGCGCGGGCGGCGCAATCGAGGCGGTGCTGGAAGCGCGCGACGAGGGCTTGTTCAAGTACATCGGCATCACCGGTCACGGTTTGGATGCGCCGAAGGTGCATGCCGAGGGCCTGCGACGTTTCCCCTTCGACACGGTGATGTTCCCGCTCAACTTCGTCTTGTACACCAACCTGTCCGACTACCGGCGCGACTATGAAGCGCTAATTACCCGCTGTCAGGCAGAAGATGTCGGCGTGCATATCATCAAGACGCTCGCCAAATCGCCGTGGTACGACCGCGAGCGCTCGCCGACCAAGCCGTGGTACGAGCCATTCGACGATCAGGAAACGATTGACCGTGCCGTCGCCTTTAACGCCGGGCAGCCGATCCATACGCTCTGCGCGTCCGCCGACGTGACGGTGATCCCGAAGATGCTCGACGCGGCGGAGCGCTACCAATCCATCTCGCCCGATGCGCTCGCCGCCCTTGCCGCCACCGCCCCCGCCTACGAGCACGTCTTCGCGACAGGAAGCATCGCTTGGTAAGCAATGAGTGATGAGCAATGAGCAGCAATGAGGGAGAGAACATCCCACTCATTGCTCATTGCTCATTGCTGCGAACGGAGTGAGCATATGCACCCTGCCACCCTCGCACTGCTGCGCGCGCCGGACGCGCCGAATGGGTCGCCGCTTTCGCTGACGGAGATTCGCACCGAGCGACGCGGCGCGATCGTCACGGGGACGGCGTGCGCGGCGGACGGCGGCTGCTATCCGATCGCGGACGGCATCCTCGATCTGCTGCCGGAACATCTCGCCGTTTCGCCAGCGCAACGCTCCAATTTCGTCTGGCCGACGACAGCCTTCTACGAACAGGTCTGGCGGGTGCGCTCGCTCTCGCTGCTGGCGGGCGAGCCGTTTTCGGTCAATCGAGAGATCGGCATTATCAACCGCTGGCTGCGGCCGGAGCGCGGAGGCGTTTTTGTGGATGTCGGTACGTCGCACGGGCTGTACGCGCGCAACATCGCCAATCGCCTCCGCCAGAGCGCGGCGACAGGCACGATTATCGCCCTCGACATCGCCTTGCCGATGCTCCAGCGGGCGGGGGAGCTGGTAGCGCGGAAGGGGTACACGACGATCAATCTCGTGCGGGCGCGGGGGCAGGCGATCCCGCTGCCCGATGGGAGTGTGGACGGCGTCGTCAACGGCGGCACCTTCAACGAAATGGGTCAGCAGGCGCAGGCGCTCGCCGAGGTGCGGCGCGTCCTCAAACCGGGCGGCTGCTTCGTCTGCATGAGTCTGCTCGCGGGCAAGACGGTGGTAGGCCGCACCGTGCAGCGCGCCCTGCACGGTAGTTCCGGCCTCCTTTTTCCGACCGTCGCGGAAACTAATGCCCTGTACCGCGATGCCGGGCTCGCCATCACCGACCAGGAACGGTACGGCAGCGTCCTCTTCACCCGCGCAACTCAGGACTGAGAACCGAGGACTGAGGTAGCGTAGGCTAATGAACCTTACCAACTTGATTCGGCAAGAGACTCACAGGCTGGAAAGCCTGTGCTACCGGGAGCCGGGCGCCCTCTGGGCAGATTTCCAGCCTGCGTCCCCGGATTACCGATTCAGCCAGTTACGGTTCATCAGCCCACGCTACCACGCTCCGGTTGCCTGTATACTCAGTCCTCATGCTGCCCAAAGGGCACCCG
>JALYXG010000551.1 GCA_030947205.1 Chloroflexota bacterium | reverse complement strand
CCCGCGAGCGATGCGCCGCGCGAGGAATGGGTGCGGTGGTTAGTTGCTGGGTTGGCGGGGCGGTGGCCGCAGGCGAAATTGCGCGCAAATATCGAAGGGCTACCAATGCCCGGTGTGCGGCGCGGTGTCGTGCCGGATATCGAGTTCTGGTACCCGAACGCTGACGGCGTTTATACGCTGCGCTATATCTATGCCGTCTTGCCGACTGACGCGCTCGGCAACCGTGACGGGTTAGATACGCTCACGGCGCTGCTCGGCTATTGCCGCTCCAATGGGAGGCAACTGACGCTGATCGTGCCGGATCGCGCGTTGCAAAAAGAGGAACTGGAAGCGCTCGATAGTGTCCTACTCGCTACGCTCAACCCGATGGTCTTCGATGTCGCCGCATACCAGATTGAATAGAGATTCGTTTCGAACCGCCAAGATGCTCTGTTCGCTCTAACCCCCAGTCCCCTTCCCCTGCGGGGAAGGGGGAGATAGAAAAACCATTATCCTTTCTCTTCCGCGTTTCTTGGCGCCCTCGACCTCTTGGCGGTTCGAAAGAGTATTAATACGTTCGACCGCCGCGATCTGGGGGCGCTTCGTCCTCGATGTCCGCGCCGGGTGAAGGGTTCCCGCCGCCCGGCTCGTAGAGGTCTTCCGCGCTGGGCGTGTGTTCGAGCGGTGCAGCGATTTGCACCTCGTCCTCGCGGTACTCGACGGCGAGCATATCCTCGTCCGGTGAACTCTCGGCGGGTGTCACATGCGGTCGTTCGCCTTGCTGCGTGGCTGCTTGCCGATCTTCGTCAGCCGGTCGCTCGCCGTCCAGGGAGTTCGGGTACGACAGGGTATCCTCGGCGAACAATTTGTCGGGCAGATCGCTTCGTTTCATCTTGTGCCCCTTTCTGCGGGTTCAGGGTCGCGGTATCGCGAGTGCCTGTACGCTACGGTATACACCGATGAAAGCAAGGCGTATGCCATGCGTCGTGTGCTGTGAAGTCATCTATCCTCCCGATCATGCCGCTACGGCGTGGGCATGTTCTCTTTCGCCTTCGGCATTAGCGCGACGTATTCGTCGCGGAGCGGGGTGAAGATTTCGACGAACCGGCAGCCCTCCGGTCCGACGCGTATGCCCCCGTGGGTGACGCCGCCGGGGATCACGAGGCCTTCGCCGGGAACGAGATCGTGCCCGGCATCGCCAACCTGGAAGTGGATCGCGCCTTCGAGGACGTACGTGATCTGCTCGTGCGGGTGGCTATGCAGCGGCAAGGAGGCGTTCGGCTCGGCATTTCCGAACATCGCCAACAAGCGGTCACCCGCGACGAGCCGCGCCTTCAATTCGGGTACGGTGGACAGGATTTGCACATCCGGCAGCGCGGCGACCTGAAAGAACTGCGGTTTGCTCCCCGTGTCTGTTGCCATTAGCGACCTCCTAATTTTTCGTCACAATTGTCTCATTCGACAGGGAGTGTCGCTGTGAGGATGCACACATGTCAATCGGCACGTCGAAATCCATCGGAAACGAACTGCCAAGCCGCCAAGAAAGAAAAGAAATACGCTCCTTCTCTCTTTCCCTACTTGGCGTCCTTGGCGGCTTGGCGGTTCGTTGTCAATGCTTATGCACCACCAAGTAGCAGCGCGTCCACCATCTCACCCGCCGCATAGAGTGTAGCGCGCGGCGGGATGATGGCGAGGGCATCTGCACCGATGAACGAGGCGAGGCGGGACGATTGCTGCGGCCCGGTCGAGGTCGCTTCCAGCACGCCGTCGTCCGCGCGGCGGAGCGCGACGCGCATATAATCAATGCGGTCAATCGGTGTCACATCGTGCGCGAGGCGGACGCGGGCAATGGGGCGATCCATTTGTCGGCGCCCTTGCATGGCGAGCAGCGCGGGGCGGACGAAGACCTCGAAACCGACGAGGCCTGAGACGGGATTGCCGGGCAACCCGAACAGCAGCGTCGTTGCTTCCTGCCCGGCGGTCGCAAACGTGAACGGCTTGCCGGGGCGCATCCGTACCTGGCGAAAATGCACCGTCGCCAGTTCGACGAGCAGGCCCTTGATTAAATCCTTCCGCCCCATCGAGACGCCGCCAGAGGTGATGACGACATCAGAATCGGCGATGCGCTCGATCAGGAAGGCGCGCTGGGCGGCGTCCGTGTCTAGTGCGAGGCCCGCGTAGGCGACTGTCACGCCGAGCGGCGCGAGGGCGGCAAGGAGCGCGAAGCGGTTCGAGTCGCGGATTTGCCCCGGCCCGAGCGGTTGCCCCGGTTCGACGAGTTCATCCCCCGTCGCCAGCACACTCACGCGCGGTCGCCGCGTCACGAGCGCGTCCGGTCGGCCGAGCGAGGCGAGCAGTCCGACCGCCGCCGGGGTAAGGACCGTTCCGGCGGATAAGACGCGGTCGCCGCGCCGCAGGTCACTGCCGACCGGGCGGATATTCTGCCCCGCGCGCGGCGTCTCGCCGATCCGCACGCCTTCCGGCGTTTGCGTCGTCCGTTCGATCTGCACAACCGCGTCCGCACCGGGCGGCAGGGGCGCTCCCGTCGTAATATAGGCCACCGTGCCTTGTTCCACATGAAACGCCTCAACCGTACCGGCGAATTGATCGCCAACGATGCGCCGCACCGAGGCTAGATCACTGGAGATCACGGCATAACCGTCCATCGTCGCGGCGGGGAAGGGCGGCTGGTCTTCATCACTCATCACGTCTTCCATCAGGACGCGCCCGGCGAGGTTCGCCAGATCGGCGCGCTCAGTGGGCAGCACAGTGGTGTGGGCGCGGATAATCGCGGCCGCTTCGGCGGGGTCAAGGAGACGGTCGAGTGCATTTTCGGTGGACACGATTTCCCTCCGCATCGGTAGGTCATTCTGATCTACGACGATTGTAGCAGGCATCCCGTTCTCCACGCTGATACAAACGCCCCGCACCGATTCCCTACAGACGGTTAAACTATCGGATTTTAACAAAGTGTAGACTTTCCGGTGAATGCGCGTATTATGGAAAGTATTGGTCCTGTCGGTGTTCCCTGTGTAAGCAGGTCGCTATGAGGAGGTTTCCCATGCTCGTTCATTCCCCGGCTGGCTCAGTGTCTGCTTCATTCGATACGCGCGCGTCCGGCCTGCTCCGCTGGCTTGTCCTTGGCGCGGCAGGGTGCATCGCGCTCCTGCTCGCGATCAGCCACGCCGGTGCCGTGGGCGCGGCAGCCCCGACGACGTACGACAGCACGATCTGCATCAACTACTTCACCTGCTACAACTCCGGCACCGGCACCCCCGTCTCCAATACCACCAGCGGCTACCCCACCTACGTCGCCCCCACCACCA
>JALYXG010000539.1 GCA_030947205.1 Chloroflexota bacterium | reverse complement strand
CTGCTCAATCATGGGTGGCCGTTTTGACGTTTCCGGAGTCTAAAGCAACGGGGTACAGGGTTGGCGGCGCAAGCAAACGCACAAGAAAACTTCCGGGCGGTGGCACGGCACGATGGCGCGGTCGTGCTACTTGACCAGACCCGCCTGCCGCACGAGGAAATCTGGCTCACCCTCCGCACGCCGGAGTTCTTCATTTACCATATACAGAGGCGATTCGCGCGGTGGCTGATCGCGAAGCCGCAATCGCGCACGCCGCCGACTGACGACGAGTGATTTCAACAAGGAAGAAGGGCGCATGACGGACGATAGGGCAATCGGGACAGGGGGCGGGGCGGTGATCCGACCGAAAGCGGTCGTCGTCACAGGCTCGCTCGCGTATGATTTTATTATGGACTTCCCCGGCGACTTCCGGGATCACATCATGCTGGAAAAGGTCCACGTCCTCAGCATATCCTTCCTCGTCGAGAAGATGAAGAAGCAGCGTGGCGGCGTCGCCGGGAACATTGCGTATTCCCTTGCGCTTCTTCAGCAGCCTTGCTCGATCCTCGCGACGGCGGGCGGCGACGATTTTGACACCTATCGCGCTTACCTCGAACAGATTGGCGTGGACACCGCGACCATAATTGGTGTGCCGGACGAGATGACCGCCTCCTGCTTCATTACGGCGGACACGAAGAACAACACCGTGATGGGTTTTTATGCCGGTGCGATGGCGCGCAGCGACCTGACTTCGTTTACGAATCTCGCCGCCGATGCGATCAAGGTCGCGCTGATTGGGCCGACGGTGCCGGAAGCAATCGAGCGGTTTCCGAAAGAATGCCGCGCGTTGGACATCCCCTTCGTGTACATGCCGTGCTGGCAGACGACCGTGATGGATGGCCCGGCGCTCGCCGACGGCCTGAACGGCGCTGCGGTCTTCCTCGGCAGCGACTACGAGTTCGCGGCGATGAGTGAGAAGACGGGCTTGTCCGAAGACGACATGCTCGCGGCGCTTGCCCCGAACGGCGCGCTCATCAAGACGCTCGGTGGCGAGGGCAGCATGATCCGCACGCGCGAGGCGACGTATGAAATTCCCATCGCCCCCGCCCGAGAGGTCGTGGACCCAACCGGCGGCGGCGACGCCTACTGCGCGGGGTTGCTCACCGGTCTGGTACGTGGCTGGGATTGGCCGACCACCGGCCGCGTCGCGGCGCAGGCGGCGACGTATGCCATCGAATTGTACGGCCCGCAGGCGCATACCTATACATGGGATGAGTTCGCGGCGCGCTATCAGGAGAGTTTTGGCGAAGGACTGCGAGCGCCCTCTGGGCAGCATGAGGACGCAGGACTGAGAACAGCGGCTACAGCAACGTTGCGGTAATTGGGGAAGGCAGAGGGAACAAAAGACTCAGTCCTCAGTCCTGAGTCCTCAGTCCTGAAGCAACCGGAGGGAGCGTTTGGTGAGTAACACGTTCATGCAATCGGAGAAACTTTTCTTTACCTCGGAGTCGGTGACCGAAGGGCACCCGGACAAGATGTGCGACCAGATTTCCGATGCCATCCTCGACGCGATCCTCGCGCAGGACCCGCAGGCGCGCGTCGCCTGCGAATCGGCGACGACGACGGGCCTCGTCTCAGTCTTCGGCGAGATCACGACCTCGGCGTATGTGGACATGCCAGCGGTGATCCGCGAAACGGTGCAGGCGATTGGCTACACGCGCGAGGCGGACTGCCACTTCGATGGCGGCTCCGTCGGCGTGACGGTCGCCATCGGCCAGCAGTCGCCGGACATCGCGCAGGGTGTCAGCCTCGATGGCGACGAGGTTGGCGCGGGCGATCAGGGGATGATGATTGGCTTCGCCTGCAACGAGACACCGGAATTGATGCCGCTGCCGATTGCGCTGGCGCATAAACTCGCCCGCCGTCTGACCGATGTGCGCAAGGACGGCACGCTGACCTATCTGCGGCCGGACGGCAAGAGCCAGGTGACGATCGAGTACCGGTTCGGCAAGCCGGTGCGCGTGGATGCGGTCGTCATCTCGACACAGCACGACGCGGTGGTTGAGCAGGCACAGCTCCACAAGGATGTTGAGGCGCTCGTCATCCGCGATGTGATCCCCGCCGCGATGATGGATGCGAACACCAAGATTTATATCAATCCGACCGGCCGATTCGTCGTCGGTGGCCCCGTCGGTGACGCGGGCCTGACCGGCCGCAAGATCATTGTGGACACCTACGGCGGTATGGCGCGACATGGCGGTGGCGCATTCTCCGGCAAGGACCCGACCAAGGTGGACCGCTCGGCCGCATATGCGGCGCGGTATGTGGCGAAGAATATCGTCGCGGCGGGACTCGCGGACCGCTTCGAGGTGCAGTTGTCGTACGCTATCGGCGTACCGAAGCCGCTCTCGATCATGGTCGAGACCTTCGGCACCGGCAAGGTCTCTGACGAGACATTGCAGGCGCTGATCGCCGAGCACTTCAACCTGACGCCGCGCGGCATCATCCGCACACTTGATCTGCGCCGCCCGATCTACAAGCAGACCGCCGCCTACGGCCACTTCGGCCGCGACGACCTCGATCTGCCCTGGGAAAAGACGGACAAGGCCGCGACGCTGCGTGCTGCCGCCGGGATCGCCGACCGCGAGCTGGCACTGGCGGACGATTAGGAGAACCTCACCCCCCAGCTCCCTCTCCATTGCTGAAAAGCAATGGAGAGGGAGAGAAATACGGGGATCGGGTAGGGGCGCACGGCTGTGCGTCCTCCTTTGTCCGATAATCACGGACGATCTGTAGACAAAACGCCGGTGATAATGTAGTATCGTCTGTGGAGGTTGCTCCAAAGGTGAGATTCATCGGTTTTCGGA
>JALYXG010000466.1 GCA_030947205.1 Chloroflexota bacterium | reverse complement strand
ATCATCGAGTCGGCGAGCTTCGTCATCAGCAGGTCCCAAACATCCGGCTGGCTGAACATCAGCCCCTTCGCCTTCTCGAAGGTGCGCGACGGCCCGCCCTCGATCAGATATGAGGCGAGCGTGAACGGCGCACCCGAAAAACCGATCACCGCCTGCTTGCCGGACAATTCGCGCCGCACGATGCGGAGCGCTTCCAGCACGGGCCGCACATCATCCGGCTCGATCAGGCGCAGTTGCTCGACATCCGCCATCGTGCGGATCGGGTGATGGATGACCGGGCCACCCTGCTTGATTTCGAGCGAGATGCCCATCCCTTCGAGCGGGATCATGATGTCCGCGAACATCACTGCCGCATCCACCCCAAAGGTCTCGATCGGCATCAGCGTCACCTTCGCGCTCAGTTCGGGCGTCTTTGCCATTTCGAGGATGCCGTACTTCTCGCGCATCTGGCGGTACTCGGCGAGGCAACGCCCCGCCTGCCGCATGAACCAGACCGGCGTGCAATCCGGCTGCTGGTGGTGGCACGCATCGAGCATCCGCGCCTCCCCCGTCCCCCGCCTCGCCCCCGCCATCGTCACCATTTCCTGCATCGTCAACTACCTTTCCAGATCGTCAAACCGAGCGCAGAGGACGCAGAGAACACAGAGAGCACAGAGGAAAACAAAGAGAAGAAGGTCGCCTTTCCCTTTATGTATTCTCTTGCTTGTTCTCTTTCTCCTCTCTGCGTGCTCTGCGTCCTCTGTGTCCTCTGCGCTTGCGTTCCCCGGTTAGTCCGCGACGGTGGCGGGGATGGGGAGAGCGCGGAGAGCGCCGCCCCACTCTTCGGCCAGCCAGCGGGCGGCGTCCACAGCCGCATACGTGATGATGCTGTCCGCACCGGCACGCTTGATGCTCGTCAGCGCTTCGAGCATTGCGCGGCGCTCATCGAGCAAGCCGTTGCGGGCGGCGTTTTTGAGCATCGAGTACTCGCCGCTCACCTGATAGGCGGCAATCGGCAGGTCGAAGGCGGCGCGTGCCTGCGCCAGCACATCCAAATACGGCATCGCGGGCTTGACCATCACCATGTCCGCGCCCTCAGCGATATCCGACGCGATCTCGCGCAGCGCCTCGCGGCCATTCGCGGGGTCCATCTGATGTGAGCGGCGGTCGCCGTGCGACGGGGCGGAATGCGCCGCCTCGCGGAATGGGCCGTAGAAGGCGGAGGCGAACTTCGCGGAATAGGCCATGATCGGCGTTTCGGTGAAGCCGCGATCGTCGAGCGTGGCGCGGATGGCGGCAATCCGACCGTCCATCATGTCGGACGGCGCGACGATGTCCGCCCCCGCCTCGGCATGCGACAGCGCGACGCGCGCCAGCACGGGCAGCGTCGTGTCGTTGTCAATCGTGCCGTGGTCGGTGAGCAAGCCGCAGTGACCGTGGTCGGTATAGGCGCACAAACAGACATCGGTGACGACGACGACCTCCGGGAAGTCCGCCTTGATCCGCCGCACCGCCTGTTGGACGATGCCGTCCTGAGCGAATGATTCGGACGCGCCGGGGTCCTTCGTCTCCGGCAGGCCAAAGAGCAGCACGTTCGTCACGCCCGCGCCGACCGCTTCCTCGACCGCGTACGGCAGGCGATCAACGGAAAGATGGTAGACACCCGGCATCGCGCCGATCTCCACGCGCACATCGAAACCGTGCGTGACGAAGAGCGGCAGGATGAACTCGGCGGGATGGAGCCGCGTCTCCTGGACGAGGCGGCGGAGCGACGGCGTTTGTCGCAGGCGGCGGAAACGCTGGAAGGGCGGCGCCGAAATCGCCAGCGGATCGTTCATACACAGGCTCCTGTCCGGTGATCTATCAGGGCGGCGATGAGGCCGTCATTCGTATGTTCCGTGGCGACGAGCGCCGGGGTGATGCCGAGCGCGCGCACCGCGTCCGCCGTCACCGGGCCGATGCAGGCGAGGGGGATGCGGCGCAGCATCTCTCCATCGTAATCGAGCAGTTCGAGCAGGCCGCGTACCGTGCTCGGGCTGGTGACGAGCGCGCAATCAATCCGACCCGCCGCAAGCCACCGTCGCACGTCCGTTGCCGCCTCGGTGTTCAATTCGGTCTGATACGCGGCCACGACATCCACGACCGCGCCTGCCGCGCGCAAGCCGGTCGCGAGCACATCGCGCGATATGATGGGCTGCGGCAGCAATACCCGCGACCCCACGCCGACGCCTGCCACGAGCAGCGCATCGCGCAGCGATTCCGCGACAGCCTGCGGCGGCACGAGATCGGCGTCGTAACCATATGAGGCGAGGAGACGCGCGGTCGAGCCACCGATAACGGCGCGTTGACACGAGCGCACCAAACCGGGATCGAGACCGCGCGCATCCAGCCGCGCGAAAGTGCGCGCGACGCCATTTGCGCTCGTCCAGACGATCCAATCGTAGGAAGGCAGGTGCCGGAGCGCGGCATCCAGCGCGGTATAGGACGGCGGATCGGCGATGCGGATCGTCGGCGCGTGCAGGACGGTCGCGCCGAGCGTTTCCAGCCGCTCGATCAGCCCATCCGCCTGCCCCGCTGGGCGCGTCACAACGATGTGCAATCCACGCAGCGGCATCGCATCTTCGTTCATGCGCGCACTCCGATCGCCAGGCCGAGCGCTTCCGCGAGTTGCCACCCGGCGGCGAACGGGTCATCCGCAGGCGCGGTGTGGGCGACCCAGCGCGCATTGGCGTAGTCCATGTCCGCCGTCATGCCCCAGAGTCGCAGCGTGTCGCCGTGCGGTTCGGCATACCCGGCGAGGGGCATCGTGCAGCCCGCGCCCGCCGCGACGAGCAACGCGCGCTCCGCCGTCACCGCGATCCGCGTCGGCCGATGGTCAATGCGGGCGAGCACGGCACGCAGCGGCGCGTCGTCCGCGCGGCATTCGATACCGATTGCACCCTGCCCTGGCGATGGGACAAAGCGATCTACGGGCAGGTATTCGGTGATCCGCTCCTGCCAGCCCATCCGATTCAGCCCTGCCGCCGCGACGATGATACCGTCGTACTCCGGCTCGGTGGATTTCCGCAGCCGCGTGTCGAGGTTGCCGCGCAACTCGACGATCTCGATCTGCGGATTGATCGCGCGCGCCTGCACCGCGCGGCGACGACTGCTCGTGCCGACGCGCGCACCGGACGGGAGCGACGCGAGAGCGATACCGTGCCGGGAAATGAAGACATCGCGTGGGTCGGCGCGCTCCGGCAGGGCGGCAAGCACGAGACCGTCCGGCGTCGCGGGTGGCAAATCCTTCGCGCTGTGGACGGCCATGTCCACCGCGCCGCGCAGTAGGGCATCCTGCAAGGCGACAGTAAAGACGCCCTGCCCACCGAGGACGGTGAGTGGCGTTGTCTTGTCGCGGTCACCCTCGGTGCGGATGATCGCCGGTTCATAGGTGGCATCGGGATTGTCGGCGTTCAGGGCGGCGATTGCCAGCGCGGTCTGCACCAGTGCGAGCGCGCTCCCTCGGGTGCCAACACGAATCACACGCGGATGCATCATCGCGCCACCACCGAAACGGTACGCCGAGAAGGGCAAAAAAGTGGGATCAGGACCAGGCGCACCATCATCGTGCTTCCCTTTACGACGGGGCGCCATTGCCCCCTCACCAAGAAGCGTAGGACGGCTACGAAGGAACGTCAAAGTCTCGTGCGCGATTTACCTAGAATTTATGAGATTTGCCGGGGTCAGCATCTCGACCTCGCGGAAGATGACGATGCGCTCGCGCTCAACCTCACCGAACCCGAACGTCGCTTCCTCCTCCGCAAGCGCGTTATCTGTCTATACATCGGTAGCGCGGGTTCGATGTGCCAATGGTAGCCTTCCCGTGCCATAATCTCTTTATGCGCTCGTGGAATGCGTGCCGAGCGTGGAAGGGAACGGCACTGATGGAGCAACGGATGCAGAGGCCGGACGAACCGGCGGCCCCGACGGTCGCGGATGTGCGGGCGGGTGGCGGCACGCTCCCCGGCATGACGGGCGAAACGGAAGTCGCGGGGAAGCGGGATGTGGACTTGTATGTCCGAACCTACACGACGCTGTTGCGTTCCTCCGGTACGATCAAACTGAAAACGCTCGTGCCCGCGCATATCGGCACCCACGCCAGCCTGCACTCACTCGCCGCCGCGTCGGAGATGGACATGGGCGCGTTTATGTACTCCGTGCAGCGGCTGCCGGAATGCATCGAGCGCGTCCAGCATGTCGTGCTCGGCCAGACGGCACGCATTTTCGCCGAGGGTGGCTACCCGCACGTCGAGGAGCAGTGGCAGCCCGTCACCTCCCCCGGTCGGCGGCGCAAATGGTGGTACGACGACGCGGAGACGCTCGCCGTCTTCGTCGCCTCCGTTTCCGATCTCGACGACTTAATCCCGACACTCGTCGCCTATCAGATCGAATGGAACAAGCTGCACGCCCTGCTGCACGCTGCACCGGAGGCCCGCGCACAGATCGAACGACTGTCAATGGGCGAAACGGTCTCGTTGCAGGATGAGGAAACAATCGCGGAAATGTGCCGCGACGCGCTCGGCATCGAGGGGCGGGACTGGGGGCGGTTGCGCGGCGCGTGGGGGGCGCGCTTCTGGCAGATGCTCGCGACCGTTGCCGCCAGAGAAAAAGGGATGACGCTCCAGATGCTCGGCGGCACGCACACGGGGTACAGCCGCGTCACGCAGCGTTGGTGGGGACCAATCGGCGCGACACTCCACCACCACGGCCTCCAGGAGCGGCCAATCTACTTCATCTCCTCGAATACGCACTCCGTCGTCAATGTTCTTTCCGGCGCGGCGCGGCGGCGGCGCGACGCCCTCACCACGCATGTACGGGCGGTCGAGCATCCGGAATTGGTGCCGGAATACGAGAAGATGGTGCGCGGCGAGGTGCGCGCCTCGTGGGATAACTTCCTCTATTTCGCGGCGCGGCACTATTTCGCGGCGAACCCGCACGAGCGGGAGGAACGAACGAATGAGGAAGAGCAGCGCGGCATCTGGACTGTGCCGAGTGAGGGCGCACTCGATGTCGGCATCCAGGTCATCGAGATCAGC
>JALYXG010000403.1 GCA_030947205.1 Chloroflexota bacterium | reverse complement strand
CTCGACGGCGCGCACAGCCGCGTGCCGGTCGGCATGTTCAAGATCGGACTGATCGCCAAGGAGCGTCGGCCGCACCTGACGAATGACGTACCCAACGATCCGCGCGTTAGCGACCCGGAATGGGCGCGGCGCGAAGGGATGGTCGCGTTCGCGGGCTATCCGTTGATGGTGGAAGGCCGGCTCGTCGGCGTTCTGGCGATGTTCGCGCGCCACGCACTCGGCGAAGAAACGCTCGGAATGCTCGCCTCGGTCGCGCATATGATCGCGACGGGGATCGCGCGCAAGCAGGCGGACGACAGGCTACAGGAAGACGTACAGATCGGCGAAACGCTGCACCGGATCGGTATGGCGCTCGTCTCGGAGCGCGACCTGCACGCGCTCGTCCAGGTCGTCACCGACGCGGCCACCGAGGTGGTCCGCGCGCAGTTCGGGGCATTCTTCTTCAACGTCCGCGACGACGCGGGCGAGTCGTTCATGCTGTACACGATCTCGGGCGTGCCGCGCGAGGCGTTCGCGAACTTCCCGATGCCACGCAACACGGCGATCTTCAACCCCACCTTCGCCGGCGAGGAGATCATCCGCCTCGCCGACGTCACCCAGGACTCGCGTTTTGGGCAGAACGCGCCGTACGATGGGATGCCGGAAGGCCATCTACCGGTGCGCAGTTACCTCGCGGCGCCGGTGATCTCGCGCACCGGCACGGTGCTGGGCGGGCTGTTCTTCGGACACAGCGAACCGGGCATCTTCACCGCGCGCGCCGAACGGATCGTCGCGGGGATCGCCGCCCAGGCGGCGGTCGCGATGGACAATGCCGCCTTGATCGCCGACGCGCGGGCGGCGGAGATGCGGTTCCGCAGCCTGTTCGAGCATGTCCCCGACGCGATCTTCGTCGCGGACGACACCGGCCGGTACCGCGATGCCAACCCCGCCGCAACCGCACTCCTCGGGTACACGCGCGACGAACTCTTGCACAAGACCGTCATGGACATCTCGGTAGATAGTGGGGGAGCCGCGGAAGCGTATGACCGGATGCTCCAGGAGGGTGTGTGGCGTGGCGAGCATGAGTTGCGGCATAAGGACGGTACCGTTGTCCCGACCGAGGCGCTGGCGACGGCAGTTGTGTCGCCAACAGGGACGGTCTACCTTTCGGTCGTGCGGGACATTTCCGAGCGCCGGGCGGCGGAGCAGATGCAGCAGGATTTCATCGCGATGGTCGCCCACGATCTAAAGAACCCGCTGACGGCGCTGAAGGGGAACGCGCAACTGATGCTGCGGCGCAACAGTTTCAGTGAGCGGGGGATGGCGACGATTGTCGCGCAGACGAACCGGCTGGAACGACTGATTGACGATCTGCGGGATGTTGCCCGCCTCGACGCGCGCGGGATCGTGCTCCTCCGCGCGCCGGTGGACCTCGTGGCGCTCGCCCACCGCCGCGCGGAGGACGCGCAGACACAGACGCGCCTCCACACGATGCGCGTGGAGGCACCGGAAACGCCGGTCGTCGGCGACTGGGACGGCGACCGGCTGGAGCAGGTGATGGACAATCTGCTGATGAACGCGATCAAATATGCGCCGAACGGCGGTGAAATTGTTATCGGTGTCGAGGATTGCGGCGCGGACGCCCGCGTCTCGGTGCGCGATTGCGGCATCGGCATCCCGCCCGAGGCACATGGGCGGTTGTTCGAGCGGTTCTATCGCGCGGCGGGTGGCATCGCGGCGGACAAAAAAGGATTGGGCCTCGGCCTGTATATCAGTAAGGCGCTGGTGGAGGCGCACGGCGGGCGAATCGGCGTCGAATCGTTGCCTGATGAGGGGAGCGCGTTCTTCTTCACGCTCCCCTACGCGCCGGGCGAGCCGACCGCATGACGTGATGACCCGCGTCGGGCATACAGAACATCGTTTCCGTCGCTACATGATAGGATGCCGTACACACTACGATGGATGTCGGTAGTAGAGGAAACCGCCGCAATGTCGCAGCAACCGATTGCAATCCCGCAGCGCGGCCCCGCTGACCCACGTATGTCGGGCATATTCGCGCTCCTGCTCGCCATGAGTCTCAGTTTCGTGCTGGCATTCATGTATCTCGGCGAGGAGGTGCGCGAGCCGGCGACGACGCAAACCGATCAGCGTCTGCTCGGTCGTGTCGCTGACATGACGCGGCGATGGCCGGTCACCCTGTCGGAGACGGTGTCGCTGCTCGCCACCGTTCCCGTGATTATCGTCATCACGGCGGTTGTCGGCGCCTCGCTCGCGCGGCAGCGGCGCTGGGCCGACATCGCGCTGCTGATCGCCGCGATGATCGGCGCCACCCTGCTTTCGCCGCTGACCAAGCATCTCGTCAGTCGGGTGCGCCCGACCGCCTTTTTCCGCACCGC
>JALYXG010000398.1 GCA_030947205.1 Chloroflexota bacterium | reverse complement strand
ACAGATGGTGAGCAATGTCGGACGGTCCGGTCTGGTAGAGACGATCAAGCAGAACCCCGTACCTGCGGCGCTCGCCGCGCTCGGTCTCAGCTGGCTCTGGGCGCAGCGCTCCGGCGGGTCGTCATCTGGGGAGCAGTATCGCTACGCTGGTGGCCGCACCTATTACGGCGGTGGGCAACCCACATCCGGGCGTGGCCAGGCGTATCGCGCGGGATCCTACGGCTATGGACAGGGTCAGGGCTATTACGGCCCTGGGCCGCAAGGTGACGAGTCCCTCGGCGACAAGGTGGGCAACGTCGCGGGTCAAGCGCGCGACACGGTCGGTGACGTGACCGGGCAGGCGAAGGACAAAGTCGCCGATGTCGCGGGCCAGGCGAAGGAGCAGGTCGGGCAGCTCGCCGGCCAGGCGCAGGATCAGGTCGGTGAGTGGGGCGGGCACATGCAATCCGGTGCGCAGCAGGCGTGGAGCAGCTTTGACCGGATGCTCCACGAGAACCCCCTCGGCGTCAGTGCGGCGGCGATTGCGCTCGGCCTCGCGGTCGGTATGTCTCTGCCGGAAACCCCGGTCGAGGACAAACTGATGGGCGAAGCACGCGACAGCGTAATGGAGAAGGCTCAAACAACCGCCCAGGAGACGATGCAGAAGGTCGGGCAGGTCGCGCAGCAGGTCCAGCAGACCGCCACCGACACCGCGAAGGATGCCGCGCAGAAACAGGGGCTGATGGGTTCGCAGCAGAGCGGTCAGCAATCCGGCCAGCAAAGCGGACAGCAGGGCAGTCAGCAGAGCGGGACTCCGCAAGGCGCCACGAAGCAGTCGCAGAGCAGTCCGCAACAGCAGGCGAGCGCGGCGCAACGGCCAGGTGGCACCCAGACGAGTGGCACGCAAAACATGCCGAAGCCGCAGAGCCAGCAGTCCGCGCCGTCACCACGGACCACGACGCCGTAACACGACCCGCATCGTCCGATGCCAGCGCCACGAACAACGATTGTTCGTGGCGCTTTTTTGTCGAAAGGGGGTAACGCGCCAGAATCGGAGCGGCGGGTTACTGCTGGAACGCGTGACCGACGACTTCCGGCAGGTGGGCGGCGGCCGACTCGACGACCTTTGTGGCGGCCCCGACGAGTTCGCGTCGCGCCGCCGCGTCGGTGATCTGCTCGGCGTCGCTCATGACCGCGAGACCGGCCGCGAGTTGCTGCACTACATCCGTGACGGGGCCACGCGGCGGCACGACGTGAATCTTGCCATTGATAATCACGAACCCCGATGCCCCCACCTTGACACCCGGCGAGACATATATCGCCACAATCGCAATCTCCCGGATCGGTCGGCTTGCCATTCCACGGTCCTTTCTTTGTCGCACGGCACGCGCCGCGCCAAACTTGCATCTTCAGGCTAATGCGGCAATAGCAATGAGTCATCCGCATTTCTACCTATCTTTGCGGGACAGTTCTGAGATACGTTGTCGGCGAATGCATCTGCGACCGACCCTGCGTGACGCAAGCGGCGTCTGCGGGTATAGTGGGCGCATCTTCGGATACGGCGATGCGACCGCAGGCGTGGAGGGCGTGAGATGGCACAAACAGAAATGGCGCGACTGGACGAACTTTTCTCCGAGGCGGCGAAACGCGTCGCACCCGGCGCGCCGCAAGGGCGCGGGCTTTCGCCGGATCGGGTGAACTTTGCCGGCGGCGCCCCCGACCCCAAAAGCATGCCGACCAAAGAGATCGCCGCCGCCACCGCGCGGGCGATGGAGAAGAACGGTCAGTGGGCGCTCCAGTATGGCGGCTCCGCAGGCTATACGGGCCTGATCGAGCAACTGCTCATCAAACTGAAGCGCGACAACGGCGTGGATGTCCGACCGGAAAACGTGCTGATCACGGCGGGCGCGTCGCAGGCGATTGACCTCGTCTGCGACGCCCTGGTTGATCCCGGCGATGTCATCCTGTCCGAGGAGCCGACCTTTCTCGGCGCGCTCCGCCTTTTCAACGCCCACCGCGCGAAGGTCGTCGGCATCCCGATGGACGATCAGGGCATGAAAATGGATGCCCTCGCGGACAAACTGGCCGAACTGAAGACGCAGGGCGTCCGGCCCAAGTTCATCTATGTGATCCCGACCTTCCAGAACCCGACGGGCATCACCACGACACTGGAGCGGCGGCTGCGTATCCTGGAACTGGCGAAGGAGTACAATGTCGCCGTTCTCGAGGACGACGCGTACTACGATCTCCGCTTCTCCGGCGAGCGCTTGCCGATGATGATCGCGCTGGATGACGCCGGGTTGGTAATCTACACCGGCACCTTCTCGAAGATCATCGGTGCGGGCCTTCGGCTCGGCTGGATCATCGCGCCGGAGCCGTTCATTCACAAAGTGGCGAAGCTGAAGCCGGATGGTGGCACCAGCCCCTTCACCTCGCATGTCGTCGCCGAATACGCGCCATCGCAGCTCGAAGGACATGTCAAGGAACTCGTCAATGTCTACCGGAGCCGGCGGGACGCGATGATCGGCGCGCTCAAGTCGGAAATGCCGGAAGGTGTCGAGTGGACGGAGCCGGAGGGCGGTTTCTTCGTCTGGCTGACGCTGCCGGAGGGGATGGACGCCGTCGCGATCCAGCCCGAGGCGGCGGCGCATGGGGTGGATTACATGCCCGGCACGGTCTTTTTCCCGGATCAGCAGGGGCGGCGGAATATCCGCCTCGCCTACTCATTCACGGATGAAGAAACGATCCAGCGGGGCGTCAAGACCCTCGCGGGCATCCTCCGCGAGTACGCCCCAGCGAAATAGCGCGGGCCGAGTTGGGAATGAACCGCCAAGCGCCAGGAGAGATTCAACGCAGAGGACGCGGAGGACACAGAGATCACAGAGATGGATTCTTCATTTTTCTCTTCTTTGTGTCCTCTGCGATCTCTGCGCTCTCTGCGCTACTCCTCTTCTCGCCCGCCGTGTGAGTCTCACCGGTATCGCCACGCGTAGTAGTGTCGGCCGATATTGCCGAACTCAGTCTTGAAGGCATCGGGGTTACTCTCGGTGTAGGTGAGCACGCGCCGCTCGAAGACCTGCACGGTGACGCTCTTCGGTATGCCGCCGACGGTGAATGTCGCCGTGAACGGCTCGGAGATCGCATAGCCGATGGCGCTGAGTCCGACCCGGTCGCGGAACGCGATGAACGCCCCGAGGACGTTGTGCTGCGTCGCGGCGTCGTAGGCGCGTTGGGGTTTGATGCCGGTCGTCGGTTGGCCGGTGTTGAGGATCAGTTGCCCGCTGTCGGTGAAGGTCGCGGCGACGGCGGTCGTGCCGCGTATCGGCGTCGGGGCGAAGAGGGGCGCGCCGACAGTGCTCAGTGTGACATACGTTGGCCCCGTACCGTTTGCGTCACCTGCGATGGGGATCGCGGGCGGATCGCGGTGGGTGTATGCGGCGTCGCCGACCTGCTGATCGCCCGTGACGAGTTCCTTCGCCAGCAGGCCATTCGTCACGATGCCGCTCACCGGGTTCGTCAGTTCCATCCGCCCCTTGTCGAAGTATTGAACAACCCGCGTGCCGCCGGGCGCATCGGCGTACGCCTCGGTGAGCGCCTCCGTCGCGGTCGGCCCCCAGAAGTTTGCCGCAAGCCCCTCGCCCTGCAACCACTGGAGACGAAAGAGCGGCGACGCGAACTCCGTCGCACCCACGGGAGAAACAGCGCAAAGAAGCGCGGCAAGCAAAACGAGTAATTTCCACGCGTTGTGGCGCATCATGCCTCCCGGATTTCCCTGGTAGCGTAGGCTTCAGCCTGCGTCCCCTTCCCCGGTAGCGCGGGCTTTCCAGCCTGCGACCCTGCGACATCGGGAAGGGGACGCAGGCTGAAGCCTACGCTACCGGGAGTGAGCGACCGTCAACGACCTCGATTGTCTGCTCGCCGTGTTGTTCGACGAGTTCCCAGCGGGAAACGCTATCTTCGCGCCAGAAGCGTAGATGGAGGCGGGCGTCGCCGATCCGGAGGTTGCTCAGATCGAGGCGAGGCAGCCAGTCCGGCAGGGCCGGGGCGACGACAAGGCGATTGTTGGGCGCGTCCGCCTCGATGCCCAATAAAGCGCGGAGGAGCATGAAGATCGTGCCCGCCGCCCACGCCTGCGGGATATTTGCGCCGAGGTACTGGACGGGGAAACTCGTCTCCTCGCGCTGCAACCCGGCGAAGAGTTCGGGCAGGCGGTAGCGGTCGAAGCCCGATTGCGCGTCGAGCATCGCCTTGGCGACCCGATGCAGCCCCACCGTGTTCCCGTACCGCCGCATGCCCGCCGCAATGATCGCGTTGTCGTGCGGCCAGACCGACCCTGATTGGTAATCGAACGGATTGAAGGCCGGATTCAGGTCGCTGAGTGTCCGAATCCCCCAGCCGCTGAACATATCGGGCGTAAGGAGACGCGCGATCAGCCGTTCGGCGCGGTCGGGCGGCACGATGCCGCTCCACAAACAATGCCCGGC
>JALYXG010000358.1 GCA_030947205.1 Chloroflexota bacterium | reverse complement strand
TGTGGATGACGGAGGCATGGCAACCAATGATGCGACAAAGACAGACCGCAACGAACATGGCGGTACTTACCGTTGTAATTCTTGCTGTCGTTGTCGTCTTCGCGGCAGTTGTACAGGCTGGTCACGGGCATTTCCGGCCGTTGAAGCCTGTTGATCTGGCTGTGATCGTCGCGATGTTTCTCATTGTTACCGTCATGGACCTTGTCCCAACTCGCATGCAACTTGGGAACTTCCTCTCCATATTTAATGTGTCTGGAACCGTGTTTGTCGCCACGACAATCGGATACGGCGCGGTCACGGGGGTTATTGTCGCGACGATCGGTACCCTCGTCACGGAGTTGTTCGCGCGGCGTGCGACGCAGAAACTCATTTTCAACGTTGCCAATTTAGTGGCTTCGACGGGGTTCGCAGGGATTCTCTATCAAATCTTTGCTGACGATACTATGCGTGTGCCGCTTGCGAGCACTAAGACCGCCCTAGCCGCCATAATTGCATCGTGCGTGTACTTGGTAGTGAACAACGGCTTACTTTCATTTGTGATTGGCACGGCAATTGGCAAGTCGCCGTTTACCGTCTTCCTCGCTAATGCACCCGGTGCATTACTGCAAAACATCACCCTGCCGCCGATCGGATTGCTGCTGACGACCGTACGCGAACTTAGCCCACTGTCGCTCTTTATCGCCCTCATCCCATTGCTCGGGCCATACATCGCTATGCGCGGCCATCGTGAGATACAACTGCAAATCCAGCGGACCATCGAGGCGCTCGCGGACACGGTAGACCGTCGCGATGTGACCACCGCGCAGCATTCCGAGCGCGTGGCGGTTTACACACAGCAGATCATTGACGAACTCGGCACGATCCGCTTCGCGGAAGCCGAGGCAATTGTCCTCGCGGCGCGCGTCCACGATCTCGGCAAGATCGCCATCCCCGACGCGGTGCTATTGAAGCCCGGTCGGCTGGACGAAGGCGAATACTGGCTGATGCGTCAACACCCAGCCGCCGGAGATGAAATCCTGCGCGAGCTTTCGATCTACAAAGACAGCCTCGGTGTCGTGCGTTATCACCACGAGCGATACGACGGCAAGGGCTACCCCGATGGCATTGCCGGGGAGGACATCCCGCTTGGCGCGCGTATCGTCGCGGTGGCCGACTCGTACGACGTAATGACTTCCGACCGCCCGTATGCCCGCGCCCGCAGCGTCCGCGAGGCGAAAGAGGAATTACTCGACTGCAAAGGCACGCACTTCGATCCCGCGATCGTGGACGCCTTTGTCCGCGTCATCGAACGGCAGCGCAGACCCGAACCGGTGGAACTCCTCGCCCCCGCGCGCTCGTCCATCCCGACAACAGTCGCCTGATATACCTCAGGCTTCGACGCCTGGCTGCGTGCTATACTGCGGCCTCTGATCGTGTAGGCGTGCGAATCGTTGGAGGTGAACGGGATGGGGCAGCGGATGAAGGGCGGGCACGCGATTGTTGCGACGCTCGAAGCGAATGGCGTGGACACAGTGTTCGGCATCCCCGGCGTGCATACGCTCGATATTTACGACGCGCTGTACGACAGCCGTATCCGCCATATTCTGACGCGACACGAGCAGGGCGCGGGCTTCATGGCCGACGGCTACGCGCGCGCGACGGGTAAGCCGGGCGTCGCGGTCATCATCACCGGGCCGGGTCTGACGAATGTCAGCACGCCGGTCGGGCAGGCGTATGCCGATTCATCGCCGGTGCTGATTATCAGCGCCGAAGTCGAGCGCGAAAACGCCGGACGGATGCGTGGCAATCTCCATGACATGAATGACCAGCTCGGCCTGATGAGCCATCTGACGAAGTGGAACACGCAGGTCAATGATGTCGCCGACATCCCGTGGGCGATCAACGAGGCGCTCCGTCAGATGCGCACGGGCCGACCGCGTCCGACGCATGTGCAGGTGCCGATTGACGTGCTGGCGGAAGAGGCGGAGGTCGAAATTACTGCCTCGCCGGAGGGGATTCGGCGTCGTCCCTCGCAGGAGGCGATTGACGCGGCGATCACAGTGATCCAGTCCGCGCACAAAGTAGCGATCTACGCGGGTGGCGGCGCGGTGCAGAGCGGCGTGGACGGCGTCCTGACTGAACTGGCCGAAGCGCTCGACGCGCCGGTCATCACCTCGACACCGGGCAAGGGGGCGATCCCGGAGGATCACCCGCTCGCGATGGGCATCGCTTTTTATGGTTGGAGCGATGCGGTCGAAGGAGTGCTGCGCGAAAGCGACGTGTGCATCGTCGTCGGCAGCAAACTCGGCGCGCAAAGCACGAATCATTGGACGCTGCCACTGCCAAAGCGGATCATCCATATAGACATTGACCCGCTGGAACTCGGCCGCAACTATCCCGCTGAAGTGAAAGTCCAGGGCGATGCGCGGCTCGCCATCGAGATGCTGCTCGATGCGGTGCGCGCCGATGGCGGCCCGGCAGAGCGGTGGACGCGCGACGACCTCGCGCAACGTCGGACGGCGGCGGTGTCGCCACGCGACGCAACGTACAAGGGCTACATTGACGCCCTCCGCACGGCGCTCCCGCGCGACGGGATTATCACTCACGATATGACCACGCTCTCATACATGAGCCATCAATACTTCCCCGCCTACGGGTCACGCACGTACTTGACGCCGCACGGGTACGGGACGCTCGGCTTCAGTGTGCCGGCCGCGATTGGCGCGAAAATCGGCGCGCCCGACCGCGAGGTGGTGGCGGTCGTCGGGGATGGCGGCTACCAGTTCACGATGGAGGAACTGGCTGTCGCGATCCAGCACGAAGTGACGCTGCCCATCGTCATCTTCAACGACAGCACCTACACGGCGGTCAAGCGCGGGATGGACAAATCCGGGCGCTACGTCGGCGTTGATCTCGTCAACCCGGACTACGTCAAACTTGCCGACGCCTACGGCATCCCCGGTGTCCGCGCTGAGAGCGCCGACGCGCTGGCAGCAGCGATCCGCGATGCGCAGAAGCGGCGTGGCCCGACGATCATTGACACGCCAATCGCATCGCCCGGTGCGCCTGATTAGCGGGGAGAAGCCTCACCCCCGGCCCCTCTCACTGCCCAAAGGGCGCCCGCGATGGAGAGGGGTGTCTCATGCGAAGTGCTGTAATGTTTGCTGAACGTCATAATCTCACGAAGGTCGCTCCCCTCTCCATCGCAATGGAGAGCGGGTGCCCTTTGGGCAGTGGCGGTGAAGTTCCCTGACTGGCGCACACCGCCGCGACCGCCTATACTCTCCCTGCGCGCGTGAACGTACAGGGAGAGGTTCTTTTTTGAGCGAGCGGGGGGTCATCGAGCGCGCGAGCGCCGTCACTGAAGGGGATGCCGCGTTGGACGGCGCGCCGTCGTGCGCGGTCGCCGAAGCGGTCTTTACCGTCGCGTCCGTCAGCGTTCACGCGATCATCCCCGAATACTGGACGGAGTGGACGTACGCGATCCCGCCCGAGTTGCGTGGTACGGTGGCGAACGGCCAACTCGTCTGGGTGCCGCTACGCGAAAAAGTCGTGCTGGGCATCGTCGTCGAACTCGGCCAGGAGGCGGCTGGGCCGGAGATTCGGCCGATCCATGCCGTCGTCGAGCCGACTTTTTGCCTGACGACGCGCCAGTTGAATCTCGCGACGTGGATCAGCGAGCGGTATTGCTGCTCGCTCTTTCATGCCGCGTCGCTGATGATGCCACCCGGTGTCGAGCGGCGGGTGATCGAGACGTATCGTCTGACCGACGCCGGGCGCCGGGCGGATCATACGCTGCTCACACCGACGCAGCGGCAGATCGTCGAAATGCTCGAAACGCACAGCGACGATACGGGTGCGAGCCTCACCGAACTGCGCGCCGCGCTCGGTGGCGCGCTGACCTCGGTACTCGCGGCTTTGCGGAAGCGCGGGCTGGTCGCAATGGATGCGCGGATCAAGCAGGATCGCCTGCCGACGCGCAAGCGCGTGCCGTATGTGCGGGCGATCCTCGGTCTGGAGTTTGAGGCGCCGCTGACCGCGCCGAAGCAGCAGACCGCGCTCGACTACCTCCGCCGTCGCGCGCGCCTCGAAACGACCACGGCGTCGCACCTCCCGCCCGGCGCGGTAACGGTCGCGACCTTCCGCACGGAGACGGGCCTCAGCGCGCCACTGCTCAAACGACTGCAAGAGCGGGGGCTGGTCGAGATGGGCACGGTGGCGAATCTGCCCGCTCCCCCGGACGGCGGGAGTATGCCCGCGCCGGTCTTGACGGGCGCGCAGCAAGTGGCATGGGATCGGGTCGCGGAGGCGATGCGCGACGCGGCGGGCACAACCTTCCTTCTGCATGGCGTAACTGGCAGCGGCAAGACGGAGATTTATCTCCGCGCGGTGGCGGCGAGTATGCGGGCGGGCAAGGGCGCGATTGTTTGCGTCCCGGAAATCGCCTTGGCGACGCAGATGGTCAAGCGGATTCTCGCCCGTTTCCCCGGCCAGGTGGCATTGCTGCACAGTGGCATGAAGGACCCTGAGCGGTTCGCGAACTGGGAACGGTTGCGGCGCGGCGAGGCAACGATCGCCATCGGGCCGCGCTCGGCGCTCTTCGCGCCCATCGAGAAGATCGGCTGCATCGTCCTGGACGAGGAGCATGACGCGGCCTATAAGCAGGACGCCCTGCCACGCTATCACTCCCGCGATGTCGCGCGGGAACTGGCGCGGATGTCGGGCGCGGTCTGCATCCTCGGCAGCGCGACACCCGACCTCACGACCTTCGCGGCGGCAAAACGCGGTCGGATCGGCTACCTTTCGTTGCCGGATCGCGTGCGACCGACGACCGCGAATGGCACGGATGGCACCCTGCAACTGCCGCCGGTCGCACTCGTTGACATGCGCGAGGAGCGGCGCAACGGCAACACCGGTGTTTTCAGCGGCGCGTTGGTGGAGTTGTTGTGTCAGGCCCATGCCAGAAACGAGCAGGCGATCCTCCTACTCAATCGCCGGGGGATGGCGACCTTCAGTCAGTGTCGTTCCTGCGGTCATGTGCCGACGTGCCCGCAGTGCGATGTGCCACTCGTTTATCACGCCGACCGCGAGCGGCTCCGCTGCCATCGCTGCGACTTCGAGATGCGGCCGAGCGTACGCTGCCCAAAGTGCGGCCAGTCGGAAGTGCGCACCTACGGCGTCGGCACACAGCGGGTCGAGGATGAGACGCGGCGGCTCCTGCCGGGGGCGCGGGTCGTGCGCTGGGATCAGGACAGCCTGCGGGCCGAGGGCGGCCACGAGAGCATTCTTCGCCGGATGGAAGCGCGTGAGATAGACGTGCTCGTCGGCACGCAAATGGTTGCCAAGGGCCTCGACCTGCCGATGGTCACGGTGATCGGCGTCGTCAATGGCGACACGCAACTGCATTTGCCGGACTTCCGGGCGGCGGAGCGCACCTTCCAGATGTTGACGCAGGTTGCGGGGCGGGCGGGTCGCCGGTCGCCCGGTCGGGTCGTCATCCAGACACAATCGGCGGACCACCCGGCATTGGTGGCGGCCCAACAGCACGATTACATCTTGTTCGCGCGATCCGAACTGCCGAACCGGCAACGCCTTGGATTCCCGCCCTACGGCCATCTCGTCCGTTTCGTCTACAAGCACCGCGACGAAGCGAAGGCACGCGCCGAGGCCGACCGGCTCGCGTTTGCGCTGGCGCGTGTGGCGTATCGCTCCGGCCATGATGATGTCGAGTTGATCGGCCCTGCTCCTTGCTTCACCGCCAAAATTCGCGGCGAATTCCTGTGGCAAGTCGTCGCGGTAGGCAAAGACCTTACGCCCTTGCTCCGCTCGTTTCCCGTGCCGTACGGCTGGATCGTTGATGTTGACCCGATGAGCATGCTCTGAGGATGACATCGCGCCTCAGTAGCGCGCCGCGCCCCGAATCACCTCCAAAGTCGCCGCTGCCGTTCGCTCCCACGAATAGGCCCGCGCCCGCACAAGACCTGCTTGAGACATCGTTTGTCGCCGTGGTTCATCGGCGAGGACGGTTTTCAGGGCATAGGCGAGTTCCGCCACATCGGTCGGGTCAACCAGCACGGCCGCATCGTCGGTGAGTTCGGGGAGGCTGCTCGTTCGTGACGTGATGACCGGTGTTCCGCACGCCATTGCTTCGAGAACGGGCAGGCCGAAGCCTTCGTACAGCGATGGATAACAGAAGAGCGTTGCCGCCCGATACCAGTGGGGCAGGTCGTCGTCTGGAACATATCCCGTAAAGATGATGCGGTCGCCCAATCCGCGCGTGCTGACGAGCGGCGCGAGATCGCTCGTCAGCCAGCCCGATGCGCCAACGATCACGAGTGTTGTTTCGGCCTCTTCGTCGGTAAGCGATGCGAATGCTTCAATCAGCCGCCGGAGATTTTTGCGCGGTTCGAGCGTGCCAACAAAGAGGATGAAGCGGTCGGGCAGGTGGTGTTCCGCCTTGAACCGCGTGATCGCATGGTCATCGTCGGCGGGCCGGAAACGCGCGTCCACCGCATTCGGAATGACGGTCACACGTTCAGGGCGAACGCCAAAGTGACGTACGAGATCGTCGCGCGTGTGAGACGAGACGGCGATGACGTGCCGCGCGCGATGGGCTGAAAGTCGGGTCATGGCCGCGAGATAGCGGCGCTTCGCAGCATGGAATGCTTCGGGGTGGGCGACGAAAGCGAGGTCGTGGACGGTGACGACCGATGGCACGCGACCGGCAAGCGGGACGACGTTAACCGGGCAAAGCAGCACATCGAGATGCGCCCATGCCGTGGCAAACGGCGCGACAAACTGTTCCCAGACGATGCGGCCCGGCGCGTGCCCCGTTGGCAGGCGACTCGTGCGCCACGCGACCACATTCGCGACATATCCATCGGGCGGTGCGTTCGGCCCCGCAAAGACCGTCAGTGTATCGCCCGAATTGGGTACAGTCGTCATCAGGTGGCGCACGATCTGCTCGGTGTACTGGCTGACGCCCGCACGCCGGTAGCCGGGCGTGAAGGAAAGCAGGTGCGCACTAACGCCGATTGATCGTCCAGTTGTCATCGCGGGCAATCGGATGATCGTGCATGTGAACGGAGACATCGTGTCATGGCGTGGGGGCATCATACGGGAGTATGAGCGTGAACGTGCTGCCCTCGCCGACGCGAGATTCCACCGCCATCTCGCCGCCGTGCGCCGCGACGAGCGCCTTGCTGATCGGCAGCCCGAGACCCATCCCGCGCCGGCTGCCGCTGGCCGCGTTCTCCGCCCGGTAGAACGGCTCGAAGATGTGCGAGAGCGCCTCCGTGGGGATTCCGATGCCGCAGTCTGCGATGGCGATGCGCACCGACTCTCCCTCGTCCGCGACGCGGACACGCACCGCGCCGTCCTCGCTGTACTTGATCGCGTTCAGCAGCAGGTTGCCCAACACCTGCGCAATGCGGTCGGCATCCCATTGGGCTGGCGGGAGCGCATCCGGCATCTCGACGGCGATGGTATGTATCTCCGTCGTCGCCTGCGCTTGCTCTATGGCGGCAAGGACGAGGGAGCGGACATCCACCGGACCGGGCACGATCGCGAGCGCTCCCAGCCTGGCGCGTACCGTCTCACGAAGGTCAACGGTCAAGCGCTCCAGGCGTTGTGCCTGGGCGATAATCGTCTCCATCGCCCTGGCGTCGTACCGTTCCCGCCGCTTCATCAGTTGGGCGTAGCCCATCAGCGACGTGATCGGGTTGCGCAGCTCGTGCGCCACCATCGCGACGAACTGTTGACGCTCCTCCTCCGCCCGCTCGCGCA
>JALYXG010000339.1 GCA_030947205.1 Chloroflexota bacterium | reverse complement strand
ACCTTGCCGACCTCGCCCGCCGCCATCGGATCGTCCGCGTCGTAGCCGAGTTGGGTCGGCAGATCGAAGGCGACGGAAAGCCCGGTCTGCCCCTTCTCCAGCAGCGACTTGAACCGCTCGTTCGTCGCCTCCGCCGAGGCGAACCCGGCGTACTGCCGCATCGTCCAGCGGCGGGCGCGGTACATTTCCGGGTAGATACCGCGCGTGTAGGGATACGTGCCGGGCGGTGGCATGGAGGCCGGAAATTCCGGCGCATCGTAATAGGGCGCAACCGGGACGCCGCTATCGGTCATTCGTTCTTTCGGAGGTGCAGCCATACGAAGTCCTCCTGGTAGTGGGCAGTGGGCAGTAGGCAGTAATCGGTCGTCAGTTGATGGCAGTTAACGCGATGCTCTTCCGCTCTCCCTACTGTCCACTATCCACTGCCCACTGCCCACTATTCCTGCACCAGTTCAATCAACACGCCGTGCGCGCTCGCCGGGTGGAGAAAGGCGACGGACCAACCATGTGCGCCCGCGCGCGGCGTTTCGTCTACCAAGCGTACACCATTTGCCCGCAACTGTCCGAGCGCCGCCGCGATGTCATCCACCGCGAAGGCGAGATGGTGCATCCCCTCGCCTCGCTTCTCAAGATAGTCGCGCAGACGACCTTCGCCGAGCGGGGTGAAGAGTTCAAGGTACTGACCCGCCTCGCGCGTCGGCAGCAGCAGAACACGAACGCCCTGCGCGGGCACGTCTTCCTCATGTCCCGGCCCGAACCCGATCAGGCGGTAGTTTGCCGCCGTTGCGGCGAGATCGCGCACGATGACGCCAACATGGTGGAAGCGAAAGCCGTTCCCCGCCAGTTGCTCGGCAATTTCCGGAGGGGCAGGTATCTCTCTCACAGGCGTGCGCGTGCGGCACGACGGACGGGGACACGCGCGGTCAGTTCGTCGGTGTTGCCGTGGCCCGGCGCAATCGTCACCTCAATGCCGTCGCGGTCCACATCCAGACGGCGCGAAAGGACCTCGACGATGTCGTCGCGAATCGCCGCCATCAGCCCCGGCGACACGCGCATCTGGTCCGAAACGAGCACGACCTTCAACCGCTGCTTGGCCAGCGTGCTGCTGCTACTCGCCGGTGGCGTTACCTGCTTGCCGAACCCTCGGAAGAACCGCATCTCGCCCTCCTCACGACGTTGCCCACGCGCCGCGCCGCGCCAAAACCAATCCAACCACCAAGACACCAAGGACACCGAGAGATTCAAGTTTATGAGCATCAGACTAGAAAACCCGCTACCACCAAGAAACCGTCTCTGTGCACGTTCCCAACGATCCTTCTTGGTGTCCTTGGTGTCTTGGTGGTTCGATCCTCTTTCTTTCAGACCCGAGCGAAACCGAGGGCGCGGAGAAAACGCGACATCATGCCCGCGTGCGCGACCTCGTATCGCTGGAACGTAACCGTTTCCCCTTGCATGCGGCGCGCAATGTCCTTGAAGGCGCTACCCGCCGGAGAATGGCTGTCGAAGACGGCGACTTCACCCCGGTTGGTGCTCGTAATGATCGTTTGATCCTCCGGCACGACGCCGAGCAGGTTAATCGCGAGGATTTCTTCGACATCCGCCACATCCATCATATCGCCACGCTTGACCATGTCGGGCCGGAAGCGATTGAGGATCAGGCGAGGCGGCGGCAACTCCGCCGCCTCGACGAGGCCGATGATCCGGTCCGCATCGCGTACGGCGGAGACTTCGGGTGTCGTCACGACGACGACCGCCGTCGCCCCAGCGATCGCATTGCGGAACCCCTGCTCGATCCCTGCCGGTGAGTCAACCAGAACGAAGTCGTGGCTTTCGGCCAGTTCGCGCGTCAGGTCGGCCATCTGTTCGGGCGAAACCGCTTCCTTGTCGCGCGTTTGTGCCGCTGGGATCAGCGAAAGGTTCGGAAACCGCTTGTCCCGGATCATCGCCTGTCGCACGCGGCACTGCCCCTCGACCACATCCACGAGATCGTAGACGATGCGGTTTTCCAGCCCCATGACGATATCGAGGTTGCGCAGGCCGATGTCCGCGTCAATCAGCACGACATTGCGCCCTTGCATCGCCAGGGCGGTGCCGATATTCGCGGTCGTCGTCGTCTTACCGACGCCACCCTTGCCGGAAGTGATTGTCACGATCTGTCCGGCCATCTGCCCCCC
>JALYXG010000328.1 GCA_030947205.1 Chloroflexota bacterium | reverse complement strand
CCTTCGAGAACGCGCTGACGAACCTCGGTCTTACTTCCTCGCTAACGGTCTTCCCGAATGTCCCACACGACGTCACGACCGACATGCGTGGCCAGGCGATGATCTTCCTCGAACAGCAGGCCATGCTTGCAACACTCGCGCAAGCCGATCAGTCCGCTGCAGCGGCATTCCTGAGCGGTATCGCGTTCTAGCCCACCCCCTGATCCTCTCCCGGCGTGGGCGGGGGGAATTGATGCGAGGCGCCACCGACATTGATCCGGAGGGTGCACGGCTGTGCGCCCCTACCTGCGTCAGGTCACGGCGTTAAGCGGAATACCGAACCCCTCGTAGGGGCGCACAGCCGTGCACCCTCCCCATCGCCCCCAATTCCACCTCTTGGATCCCCGGTTTCCTTGCATTTCGCTGTGCTGCGACAAGGATGCCTTTACCGGCCCCCCTCCCGCGTCGGGAGGGGCTGGGGGTGGGCAATCACGGCGCGCGATTGAACGCGACGAAACTGGAGCAAGACAATCGCTGAGAGGACCAGCAGCCCGCCGACAACTTGCACCGGGCCGAGCCGTTCGCCGAGGATGATCGTCGCCATGACGACGCCGAGCGGGATTTCCAGCGTGCCGAGGATGCTGGCGATAGTCGGGCCGACTCGTGTCATGCCCGCATAGTTCGCAACGGTCGCCAGCACGGAGGCGCAGAGCGCGAGGCCAATAATTGGCAGCCATCCCCAGGGAGCAAAATCGAATCGCAGCCCGCCGCTCGCCAATCCGACCGTCGTGAAGGTGATCGCCGCGCCCGTCGCGACGAGACCGGCGAGGGTCAGTGGCTGCACCGCGCGCAGGATCGCATGGCTCGTCAACAGCGTGCAGGTGTAGACGAATGCCGCACCGAGCGCCAGCAGGATGCCGACAAGATCGTGGCCACCGCGATGCGGACCGGAGACGACGAGCACAACGCCCGTCGTCGCGAAGACCAGTGCAAAGACACGCCGCTTATTCAACCGTTCGCGCCCGATCAGCGCCGCGCCAATCGTCACCATCGCGGGATACGCATACAGGAGCAGGATGCCCAGCGCGGCATCAATCCGCGTCAGGGCGGTGCCGAACAGCCATGTTTGACTGGCTTGGAAGACCATACCGAGCAGCAGGCCGCGCGTGATCGTCGCGCGCGGCGGCAATCCTCCCCCGAAGCGGGGGATGAGCAGCCAGAAGATGAACGCCGCGATCAGGTAGCGCACGGTGAGCAACGTCACGACATTGACGCCCGCCGCGTACGCGAGTTTCGCGAAGATCGCCGTGACGCTGTACGCCGTCGCCGCCGTGATGCAGAACAGGACGCCCTCGCGCTCGCGAGTCATACGCGCTCCTCACCCGAACCCGGTAACGTAGACTGATGAACATTAGTAACTTGATTCGGCACGAGACTCACAGGCTGGAAAGCCTGTGCTACCAGTAGCGTAGGCTTTCCAGCCTGCGTCCCCGGATTGCCGATTCAGCCAGTTAAGGTTCATCAGCCTGCGTCCCTTTTCCCTGTCGCAGGCTGAAGCCTACGCTACCGATCAGGTTGTCCGGCCGTAGTCGTCCGTGATGCGGATGACATCATCGAGATGCGGCGTACTCACTTCGAGGAGGATACTGTCTTCGATCGCCTCGAAGCGGTGAATGGTGCCCGTCGGGATATGGACGAGCATCCCCGGTCGCCAATCGAACTGCTCGTCGCCAAACGTCAGCGTGACGTGACCGGAGAGCAGATAGAGCGTTTCTTCCTTGATCTCGTGCTTCTGCAAACTGAGCCGCTTGCCCGCCGACACTTCCAGCACCTTACCGGCATACTCCCCGGTATGCGCGTACCAGATTTCCCGGCCCCACGGCTTCTCGACGATTTTCGGCTCCGCAATCGGTCCCATTCCCCCGCTCCTTCTCAGCACAACGGCCGCATGTGCGTACGAAACTACAGATTGCCACGCCAACGCAACCGGGCACGTTGCCCACTGAGGAACGAAAAAGGGCGGTTCGCGAACCGCCCCTACCGTCTCATTCTTGCTCCCCTGCCCTTGTTGGGAAGGGGCTGGGGTTAGGGCCCCTTACTTCGCCGCGTCGAACCGCTTGCCGACTTCGTCCCAGTTGACGACGTTCCACCACGCACCGATATAATCAGGGCGGCGGTTCCGGTAGTCAACGTAGTAGGCATGCTCCCAAACGTCGAGGCCGAGAAGCGGCGTCTTACCTTCCATCAGTGGGTTGTCCTGATTCGCGGTGCTGGAGATTGCCAGTGTGCCGCCGGCACTCGTCAGCCACGCCCAGCCGCTACCGAAGCGGGTCGTTGCGGCTGCGGTGAACTGCTGCTTGAACTGATCGAAGCCACCAAATGTCGAGTTAATCGCCTCGGAGAGCGCACCCGTCGGCTGATTCGAGCCGCCCGGCTTCATGATTTCCCAGAACATTGTGTGGTTGGCATGCCCACCGCCGTTGTTGCGAACCGCCGTGCGGATCGCTTCCGGCACGCTGTTCAGATCGGAAATCAGCGCCTCGACGGACTTGTTGGCGAGGTCGGGCTGATCCTTCAGGGCGTTGTTGACATTGGTCACATAGGTCGCGTGGTGCTTGTCGTGATGCAGTTGCATCGTTTCTTCGCTGATCGTCGGTGCGAGCGCATCGTACGCATAGGGCAACGCAGGTAGTTCATACGCCATGGGGATGACTCCTTCCATCAAACAACGACCGACACCGAGATTGCACGTACCGCGTAGAATGCCCCTCGTCGCGACAGCATTCCCCGCCCGGACAGTATGCACCGCATCAGGATGGCAATGCAAGCAATGAGCGATGAGTGATGAGTAATGAGGAGGTATCCACTATCTCATTGCTCATCACTCATCGCTCATTGCTTTCCCCATCATCCGCCGATGCGGGACATGCCGCGATTGAGGGAGACTTCGCCGGTAGCGACACCGTGGCCCCACGGCTTCTGCCAGACTGCCTCGCGCAATCGCAGGCGGATGTCATCGTCCGATGCACCGGAGCGAATCAGCGTGAGCAAGTCCACCTCGTCGTCGCGCAGCAGGCAGAGGCGCAGTTTGCCGTCGGCAGTGAGGCGCATGCGATTGCAGGTGGCGCAGAAGGCGTCGGTCATCGCGGAGATGAAGCCGACGGAGCCGCGCGCGTTGGGAAAGATGAAGGGCCGCGCCGGGTCCACCGGATCGGCGGTCGGGTCAGGCGTCAGCGTGCCCCACCGTTCCTCGATGCGCGCCATCACCTCGGCGGTCGGCACGAGGAAATCGAAGGCGACATCGTCCACCCCCTCGAAGGGCATCACCTCGATAAATCGGACTTGCCACGGATGCGTGGACGCCAGCCCGGCGAGGTCGGCGACCTCATGGTCGTTCTGTCCGCGAATGACGACCGCATTCAGCTTGATCGGCGCGAGGCCCGCCGCTTCCGCCGCCGCGATGCCCTCCATCACGAGATC
>JALYXG010000325.1 GCA_030947205.1 Chloroflexota bacterium | reverse complement strand
CACACATCCTATCGCCTCAGCAAACCGGCGTACAGGTCATATACCTGGCTGACGATCCGATCCCAAGTGTAGCGCGCGAGCACTTTCTGCCGCCCTGCATCGCCGAGGCGGCGCGCGAGCGCCGGATCATCGAGGATGCGACGGAGCGCGGAGGCGAGCGCCGGGACATCGCCGAACGGCACGAGCAGGCCGTCCACGCCGTCGGCGACGACGCCGGGGATGCCGCCCGCATTCGCCCCGATCACCGGTTTGCCATTCGCCCATGCGTCGAGGAAAACGATCCCGAACGAGTCCGTGCGCGACGGGAGCGCGAGCAGATCCGCCGCCGCGAGGACATCCGCCTGCGTCGCCTTGTCCACGAAGCCGAGGAGCCGGACGCGTGCGGCTTCGTCCGGCGGCAATTGCGCGAAGTGTGCGCGGGCGTGCGACAACATCGGCCCAGTCAGGACGAGCATTGCGTCTCGTCCTTCCGCCCAGAGTAGGCGCATCGCGGCGAGGAGATCGTACGTGCCCTTGTCGGCGGCGGCGGTACCGCTGAAATAGACAACCGGGCCGCGCAGGTCAAACACTTCTCGCGCGCGATCCGCCTTCCCCCCGGTGACAGCCGCGAGATGGACGCCGACGCCGATCCGGTGCATTCGCGCCGTCGGGACCCCGCGCGCCGCGAGGAAGTCGCCTTCCTGCTCGGTCTGCACGATCGTCGCATCCGCCTCGCGCAGCAGCCGCAGTTGGTGGGGCATCGAGTAGTAGCGGACGATACTCCGGTTGTTGGGGACACCGAGATGCACGAAGGGCGTGGCAACAAAGGATATGCCGGCCCGTCGCGCCGCATTCGCGCCCGCGAACATCGTGGACTCGATGGAAATATTCGCCGCATGGACGAGATCGAAGTCCGTCGCGTGCCCACCGACCCAGCGGTGGAGTGCGGGCGTCCACGGGGCGAAGAAGCCGCCCCGCCGCAGCGATGCATCGCGCCCCGGCAGCGACGGCAACCGACTCGCCTCCGCCATCGCGCGGCGGAGGGCGCGGTAGCCGAGCGTTGCGGCCGGATAATGGCGCACCGGGAAGCGCAGGACGCGCACGCCATTTACAATCTCGTCCGGCGGCGCATCCACCCGGCGGGCGCGCGGATTCCAGAAATATTCCAAGTCCCACGCGTCGGTCGTCGCGACCGTCACCGCATCGCCATTCGCCGCAAACCGCTCGGAAAGTTCGCGGACGTAGTTCTCCGAGCCACCCTCGTACGGGAAATAACGCTGGACGATGTGGAGCAAGCGGCGATGCGACCGATTCACCTACGGCGTCCCGGTTGGGCGGACGGGCGGCGCGACGCTACCGCTCCCGGTCCCCGTCGTCGGCGCGATCACCGTGACGGTACCGATGCTCAACTGTTGTTGGAGACCGGCGAGGCGGGTACGCGCGCTGTTGCCGATGTCGCCGGTAGGGTCGAGATCGGACGCCTTCCGGTATTCGTTCAGCGCGTCGCTCAGCCGGGGCGGTTGCAGCGACGTATACACATTGCCGAGACCGAGGTGCGCCTCTGCCTCCGTGCGCGGCGTCGGCTTCAGGCCAATCGCCTGCACGAACTGACTCTGCGCGCTCAGCACATCGCCGCTGACGAGGAGCAGGGTGCCGACGCTCGTGTGGGCCTGCGCGTCGTCGGGGCGCAACTGCAAGTAGCGCTGGTACGCGATGAGCGCCTGCTGGTACTGGCCCGTCTGGTCGTAGTAGTCGGCAAGATCGCGGACGACATTGGCGTCGTTCGGGTTCGCGGTCGCGCGGGCGATGAGTTGGCTCGGATCGGTACGGGACGGCGTGGTGGGCGCGACCGTACCGTTCGTGGAGATCGTAATCGTACCAACGAGAGAAACAACAAGCGCCGTCGCGATGACGATGCCGAGAACGATCAGCCCCCGCCGCGTGAGTCGCTGGCTGGCGGTCGGGCTACGCCGCGTCGGCAGGCTTGTGCGGGCGCGATTGGCGGCGCGCTTCCGGCGGTCTGCGGACGATGGCATCGCGCTACCCCTCCCCGGTCGGCGCGCTCAGGGCACGTCGCAATCGGAGGTCGCTGATCTTACCTTCCGCCAGCACGCGCTCGCCTCCGTCCTCCGCGACCGCGACGACCGGGATGCGCTGGCCGTAGCGCGCTTCGAGATCGGGCTGACCGGCGATGTCCATGACGCGCAACGTCGCGCCCCCAGTCGCCGCCACCGCTCGCGCGACGGGTTTCTTCGCCTCGTCGCAAAGGTGGCAGCCGGTGCGCGTATAAAGGGTCACGATGATGTGCGGACGTTGGCGTCGCACGCGCCGGAGCAAGACGTTCATGCATGCAGTATCGTCAGTGAGACGAATGCCCGTCAAGCGGGCGACTCGTCGCTTGTTGTGCCGAGCAGCCGCGCCGCCGTTTCGCGCTGCGCCTGATCGTGTCGGCGATACTCCTCCTGCCACTCTGGCGGCATCGCGCCGATCATCTCGTACGCCTGCACCATCGGCGTCTCGCCACCGCGCCATTCGCCCGCGACGATATCGCCGAGGAAGACCGTCATGTCGGTCGCGTCGAGCGTGCCGACGACCCGACACTCGACAAAACCGGGCGTCGCGGCGAGGATCGGGCTGCCCGTGATGCCCCGCGCCCATGCCAGCCCGACGAGTTTGTTCGGCGCGTCGTGCCCGGACTGAAAGCCGAGTTGCCGGACAATGTCGGCCTGATCCGCGCCGAGTGGGTGGACGGTGAAGGCGCGACTGGCCGCGATCAGGTCGTGCGTGCGGTTGGCCTTCCATATCTGGATGAGTAAGCGCGGATGCTCCGGCAAAATCGAACCGGACAAGACCCCGACCGCGATCTGCCCGCCCGCATCGTCCCCATGCGCCGCCGTCACCGCGCACACCGGCCCCCACAATCGCGATGTCATCCGCCGTATCGCCGCGATATCCATACCCTACTCCGTTTCTGAACCACCGAGACGCGAAAAAAGGGAGGGAAAACGCAGAGGACGCAGAGGGCGCAGAGAGCACAGAGAACGTGGTTGTAATTTGGTTTCCCCCGTGTTCTCTGCGCTCTCTACGTCCTCTGCGCTCATTCTCCTTCACCAGTACCGAGCGCCGAGAGGCGGGCGCGGAGGCGGGCGACGCGCTCATCGGAGGCGGCGAGGCGGTCGCGCGCCGCCTGGACAACTTCGGGGCGGGCGCGGGCAACGAAATTGTCGTTCGCCAGTTGCGCGCGGGTACGGTCGGCGTGGCCCTCGGCTTCCGCGATGTCACGCGTCAGCCGGGTACGCTCGGCGGCCACATCCACCATGCCGGTGAGATAGACCACCACATCCGCGACGACGAGCGCGGTCGCCTGCGGGGGTGTCTCCACTGCGGGCGCGATCATCAACTGATCCTCCGCGATGCGCGCGAGGCGCGAGAAGATTTCGCGCTGCGATGCCAGGGCATCCGCGTGCGACCCGGCGGCAATCGTCGCGGCGATCCACTTACCCGGCTCGACGCCCGCCTCGGAGCGGGCATTGCGCACCGCCCGCACGAGATCAACGAGCAGTCCGAACTCGGCTTCCGCCTCCGCATCCGTCGGACCCGCCTTCGGCCACGGCGCGACGATCAGGGCGTCACCGCCGTGCGGGAGCCGCTGCCAGATCGTTTCCGTAATGAACGGCATAAAGGGATGCAGCAGCCGCAACGCGCGTTCGAGCACGTAGGCGAGCGTTTGGCGGACGACCGGCGCGTCGTCGCCTTGCAGGCGCGGCTTCGCCGCCTCGATGTACCAGTCGGCGAGATCGCCCCAAAGGAAGTCGTAGATCTGCCGCCCGGCCTCACCGAGCAGATACCCTTCCAGCAGCCGCGT
>JALYXG010000318.1 GCA_030947205.1 Chloroflexota bacterium | reverse complement strand
ACACGTCCACGAACGAGGTGCCGATCACCGGATCGCCGCCGATGCCGACCGCACTGCTCTGGCCGAGGCCCGCCTGCGTCAGGGCATTCACCACTTCATAGGTGAGCGTGCCGGAGCGCGAAACGAGGCCGATCCGCCCCTGCGCGTGGATGAAACCGGGCATGATGCCGACCTTCGCCTCGCCGGGGGTAATCAGGCCGGGGCAGTTCGGGCCGATCAGCCGCGAGCCGGAGC
The DNA here is from genome assembly GCA_030947205.1 of Chloroflexota bacterium. Classification (GTDB taxonomy): domain Bacteria; phylum Chloroflexota; class Chloroflexia; order Thermomicrobiales; family JALYUS01; genus JALYUS01. Next base: position 1,942 of record JALYXG010000318.1, on the reverse strand, counting down.
GCTTGACGATTTCGTAGGTCCGCACCATGTCATTGACCGCGACGCCCTCGGTAATGCAGATGACGAGCGGCAGGCCCGCTGCGACGGCCTCCTCGATCGCGTCCGGCGCGCCACCGGCGGGGACGTAGATGATGCTCGTATTCGCACCCGTTTCCCGCACCGCCTCCGCGACGGTGTTGAAGACTGGCACGCCGTGAACCTCGCGCCCCTTGCCGCCGGGCCGTGTGCCCGCGACGACTTTCGTGCCGTATTCGACCATCTGACCGGTGTGGAAGGAGCCGTGCTGCCCCGTGATGCCCTGGACAAGTACGCGGGTATCGTTGTTGACGAGAATGCTCACGCCGCTTCCCCTTTCGCCGCCGCGACCGCGATACGCGCCGCTTCCTCCATCGTCTCAGCCGACTGCAAGTTCGCCGTGGCGAGGATGCGCCGCCCTTCCTCCGCGTTCACGCCCGCGAGCCGGACGATGATCGGCAGTTTCGTCGGCACCTGCTCCAGCCCCGCGAGCAGGCCCTTCGCCACCTCGTCGCCGCGCGTGATGCCGCCGAAGATGTTGAAGAAGATCGCCTTCACATTCGGGTCGGCGAGGATCAAACTGAGCGCCTTCGCGACCTGCGCCGCGTTCGCGCCGCCGCCGACATCGAGGAAGTTCGCCGGGGAGCCGCCCTCGACTTGCAGGGCATCCATCGTTGCCATTGCCAGCCCCGCGCCATTGACGACGCAGCCGACATCGCCGTCGAGTTTGACGAACGAGATACCGGAGGCCTTGGCGGTCAGCTCGGTCGCGTTCTCCTCCGCCATGTCGCGCAGTTGCTCGTGCGACGAGTGGCGAAAGAGGGCGTTATCGTCGAGGACCATCTTGGAGTCGAGCGCGAGCCAGCGACCGTCGTCCGTGCGAATCAGCGGGTTGATTTCGACGAGCGAGGCATCCTCGTTGAGGTAGGCGCGCGCCATCTTCGTAACGATCTCGACGAAGCCGCCGACGGCGGCAGGCTCGATGCCGAGCGCGAAGGCAAGGTCCACCGCGCGGTAGTTGAGCAGCCCGCGCACCGGGTCAACAGGCGTCCGCAGGATCGCATTGGGGTTCGTCTGCGCCACTTCCTCGATCTCGACGCCACCCTCGGCGGAGGCCATCACGATGATCTGCCTGTTCGCACGGTCGAGCGTGATGCCGACATAGTACTCGGCAGCGATGCTGACGCCGGGAACGACGAGGACGGTATTGACAGTATGGCCGCGAATATCCATGCCGAGGATGCGGCCCGCGACTTCGCGCGCCTCGTCCGGCGACTTCGCCAGTTTGATGCCGCCCGCCTTGCCGCGCCCGCCCGAATGGACCTGCGCCTTGATCGCGACCGTGCCGCCGAGCGCCTGCGCCGCCGCCGCCGCCTCGTCGGGCGTTGTGGCCGCTTGCCCGGCGTTGAGCGGGATGCCGTAGCGACCGAGGATGTCTGCCGCCTGATATTCGTGGATGTTCACGCCTGCTCCCCTCCAAATGGTGCGAGGCACCGCCATTGGTGCCCCGGCATTCTCGCACGCGCGGCGGGCGGGCGTCTATCGGCGGCGCCACGGGTCGCGGTATCACCCTTGCATAGAAAGAACCAAGCCAGTTTACCGGCAGAAAGGCTTTGAGTACGGATGGCAACGACACAGACGACGCAAGTGCCACATTTTACGGCGGCACAAACTGATTTGATTCAGCAGGAGCAGGCGCTTCTTCGGCGGCTGACAGAGGTGATGGAGCGGTTTCCGGGCGCGGCGGAGGATCGGACGACTGTCCGCGATGTCGCCCGCGCGCTGGACGACCTTTTCTCAGTCGTGATCGTCGGGGAATTCAACGCGGGCAAGAGCGCCTTCATCAATGCGCTGCTCGGCCAGTCCGTGATGGAAGAAGGCGTCACACCGACGACGACGCGCATCAACATCCTGCGGGCGGGCGCGG
>JALYXG010000273.1 GCA_030947205.1 Chloroflexota bacterium | reverse complement strand
CAAAGTGCAAATTCCACTCGTGTGGCATCATCGTTCACGCTTTTCGGGTGGGATCGTTGCTGCGTCGTTGCAGCTGATCTGCGTGGAGAGAGGAGAGGGCTTGCCGCCGAATCGTTACCGGGTCGGCTGTCGGCGCCAGTGCAACCAGACATGTACCAGCCGCTGCACGGCGGTGACGTAGGTCAGAACTGCGAGCGCCCAAAGGATCGCATCCGTCCAGCCAAAGAGCAGGAATGCGCCGAGGCCGACAACGCGCTCCGGCCGGGCAAGGATGCCGACTTCGTTGTCGAAGCCGAGCGCTTCGGCACGGGCGCGGGCATAGGAGACGAGCAGCGACCCCGTCGCGCAGCCATAAATGAGCAGTGTGCGCAGCGTTGCGTGCGTCGGATCGTGCTGGACGTGCCAGAGGACGCCGAAGAAGAGGATTACCTCGGAATAGCGGTCAAGGTTCGAATCGAGGAATGCGCCGAACGTCGAGCCCTTGCCCGTCGCCCGCGCCAGCGCGCCATCGAGCAGATCGAACGGCGCGGCGAGCAGGAGCAGCAAGCCGCCGAGGCCGAAGCGCCCCGTCGCGAGCACGACCGCGACCGCGCCATTGATGACGAGGCCGAGCAGGCTTGCCATATCGGGCGTCAGGCCAGTGCGCCCGAGTACTCGGCCAACCTGATCCATGCGCGTGCGGACACTGTCCTTGACGAGGTTGGAAATCATCGCAGCGCGACGGAGAGCGACGCGACACGCCGCTGCAATTTTTCCGCCTGGTAGTATTGCTCCACGACCCGCTTACCCACTTCGTCCCACGAGTACTGCATCGCCGTCGCGCGGCCGGCTGCGCCCATTGCCCGAGACAGCGACCGATCCGAGAGGAGGCGAACAAGCGCCATCGCGAGCGCCTGCGCGGATTCCGGCTCGACCATCAGGCCCTCGACGCCATTCGTGAGGATACCAAGGTGGCCGGGAATCGCCGTCGTCACGACCGGCTTGCCCGATGCCATCGCCTCCATCACCACCATCCCGAATGATTCGCGGCCCGTCGCAGGCGAGCAGAAGACATCCGCGCTCGCGTAGTAGCGCGGCAAGTCTTCGCCGGTCACGTAGCCGACAAACTCGACATTGCGCTCCAAACCGTGGTTCTCGATGAACTTCAGGTAGCGCTTCGGTGTCCCCCGCCCGACGACGAGCAGCCGCACATCCGGGAACTGCGCCCGGACAAGGGCAACGGCGCGCGTCAGGTACTTGAAGCCTTTGCGTGCGTCGTTGTAGCGACCGACGAACACGATGGTCGGTCGCCCGTCATGGTACTGCGGCAACGGCGCGACCTGCGGCCCGTAGCGCTCCGGCTCGATGCCGTTCGGGACGACGACGACGCGACCGGGGAAGTAATTCTGCACGTAGGCCCGCGCCGCACGGGAGACGGCGATGCGCCCATGCAACATGCGGAAATCGCGCCGCAGATAGGGCCGGAATGTCGCATATCCCATGTTCGATTCGCTAAACGCGTGGAATGTCCCGACATTGATGCTCGTCGAGTGACGGAGGACGACATGCGGTAGGTTCGGCATCAGCGGCTCGTGCAGATGAATGATGTCGAACTTCTCAGCGCGCAGCACCTCTTTGACGGGCTTGCTGAGCGCAAACGGTTGGAGCGTGATCCAGGCGGACGAGCCGTTGGCGGGGAACTTGACGGCGCGCCCGATGCCGTAGAAATCCTGCCCGACGACGAACTCATCGTCGTTGCCCGTGCCCGCAGGCGCGATCAGCGTGACCTGGTGCCCCATCACCCGCAGCACGGCGGAAAGATGACGGATGTGGTCGGCGACGCCACCCGGAAAGGCGATATCGTATGGCGATACGAGGGCGATCTTCATTAATCGCCTCTCTGCGTAGGGGCGGTTCGTGAACCGCCCTCCCCTTGCGTACCGCCCACTCCGTACGAAACATCCTCTTTCGCTGCACCGGATGCCTCGCGCATGGCAATGCCACAGTGATCCGGGGAGGGCGGTTCACGAACCGCCCCTACGCCCGCCCGCTGGGCGATCTGCCGCGCTTTGCGGGCCGGGACAAGCACCCATGCTTTATACAGGCTCGTCCCGGCGATCTCGCGATGCTCGTTGAACGTCCAGAAACGACCGTGCGCGCCGGTGGTGTGGGCAGAGAAGGCGGCGCGTAAGTCTTTGGGCGTCGTGCCAGGAAAGGTCGTGTA
>JALYXG010000268.1 GCA_030947205.1 Chloroflexota bacterium | reverse complement strand
AGGATGGAATCAGCATGCGTCGTTGTCATAATCGAATGGTACGCGTGGAGTCCGAATATTTCAAGGGGTTCGGGGTTCGAGGTTCGAAGATGGAGAGTCCGTTCCTCGAACCCCGAACTCAGTACGCGTTGCGGTCGCGGAAGATGAGGATGATGGTTTTGGCGATGATCTTTACGTCGAAGAAGAGGGACCAGTTCTCGACGTAGTAGAGGTCGTAGCGTGTCCGTTCCTCAATGCTCGTGTTGCCGCGTAGACCGTTCACCTGCGCCCAGCCGGTGATGCCCGCTTTCTCACGATGGCGGCGGGCGTAGCGGGGGATGGACTGCGTGAATTGATCCACGAAGACGGGGCGCTCTGGGCGCGGCCCGACGACGCTCATCTCGCCGAGCAGCACATTGATGAACTGCGGGAACTCGTCGAGCGAGAAGCGGCGCATAAAGACGCCAAGCCGGGTGCGGCGCGGGTCGTTCGGCGTCGTCCAGACCGGGCCGGTTTGCGCCTCCGCGTCCTGCCGCATCGTGCGGTATTTGATGCACCAGAACGGTCTGCCGTCTCGCCCGACCCGCTCCTGCACCAGAAAAACCGGGCCGGGTGAGGTTGCTTTGACGAACAAGGCGAGCAGCATCAGCAGCGGCGAAAGGAAGATCAACGCCGCGAGCGAAACGAGAATGTCGAGCGTCCGCTTCAGCGCGCGGTTCCAGCCCCGCAGCGCGATCGTCCGCACCTGCACCATCGGCAGGCCGCCGAGGTCGCCGATGCTCAACTCGTTGTTGGTAATCAACTGGAAGGTATCCGGGTAAACGGTGATGCTCACCGGGTCGTCGGCGCAGCGGTCCACGAGATTGACGAGCCGCGCTTGCGACGCCCCGGCAAGGGCGATCAGCACCTCATCCACGCGCTCCTTGCGCAGAATGTTCGGCAGGCAGTCCGTCGTGCCGAGAATGGGCAGGCCGAGCATTTCCCGCTCGTCCATTGGGTGGTCGAGGTCGTCCGCGATGAAGCCGACAACGTGATAGCCGAGGTGCGGCGAGCGGCGTACCGTCTCCAGCACCGTACGGGCGGGCGATCCGGTGCCGACGATCACGGCGCGTTCGGCTGTCACGCCGTGTCGCCGCAGCGTGCCGATCAGGGCGGAATACACGAGCCTGCCGAAGGCGATGCAAACGATTGCCAGCGCCCAGCCGGATAGGAGCAGCTGGCGTGTATAGACGAAGCGGCTGCCGAGCAGAAAGGAGTTGACGGCCAGTGCGAGCACGACGCCAACTGAGAGCGATGAGCAGAGTTTGGCGAATTCATCCACGCGCGAAACGCCGCGCTTGAGCGTGTACAGCCCTGCGACGTTGAACGAGGCGAGGGCCGTCACTTCCAGTACGGCGAGCATGATGATGTAGACGCGGCCCGGTGGCGGGAGGAATCCGCTACTCGTCAGGCTCGCGTCGAGCCGGTACGCGAGCAGAAAAGCGGCGGCAAGGAGCAGGATGTCCAGAAGGAGTTGCCCCGCCGCAATGATCAGCGTCGGCCAGCGCCGCCGCACATGGACGGGTAGCGCGGTTATCCGTGCATCAGGATCATGAGGGTCCGAAGCCGCTGACGGCGCGACAGCAATTTCAGCCGTCATCGGACGCCCTCGGTAGATCGTAGATCACGCACCGCGATGCTTCGCATACCAAATGTATACACCTTCTTCCGTCATATCGCAAGAGAACAGGTGTACGTACGGAGTAGACAGTAGTCGGTAGTCAGAAGGATTGATCCTCGTTCTGACTACCGACTGCTGTCTACTGTCTACTACTCGGCGCCGACGCCACGCGCCGCTTGCGGGCCGGTCGCAGTATGTTTGCCAGTAGGGCGATAAGGCCGCGCGCGCCGATCCCGGTGTAGATGAGCAGGTTGAGGGGCAGGGCGGTTTGCCGCGCGTAGTGCATCCGGTGGAAGCGCCACATCGCGCCATAAAAGGCGAGCGTGGCGCGGATGCTCCGCTGGCTACTCGACGAACCTTTGTAATGGAGAATGCGCACGCGCGGCTCGTACCGAACGCGCCAGCCATGTCCCTTGATCCGATAGCACCAGTCGAGGTCCTCCCCGTACATGAAGAATCGCTCGTCCATCAGCCCGGCAGCGTCAATCGCCGCGAGCCGGACCATCAGACACGCGCCCATGCCGCTGTCCATCTCGATCGGTTCGTCTGGGTCGTGGTACGTCAGGTTGTACTGCGCGAAGCGGGGGTTGCGCGGGTAGCGCGCTGCCATGCCCGTCAGCTTCCAGAAGGAGTTGAGCGGCGTCGGAAAGGAGCGGCGGCAGGCGAGGTCGAGCGAGCCGTCTCGCAGCACGATCTTCGGCCCGACACCCCCCGCTTCCGGGTGCGCCGCCAGCACGCCCAGAAGGC
>JALYXG010000253.1 GCA_030947205.1 Chloroflexota bacterium | reverse complement strand
GGGTCAGGACTCCCCCTTCCCTATGCGCTCCAGCATCTCCTCGACATGGACGATTTTGACGCGCGGGCGGCCCCGGGCTTCGCCTTGTGCGATCTCATATTTTTCGAGTTCCAGCCAGTCGGTCATCGTCACGTAGCGGACGCTCCGCGCGCGCAGCAGGGCGTCCACCGCTTCCGGGTTGCTCTCCACCGCGCGCGGCAGGTTCGGGGCATCTTCGAGGAGCGACTTGACCGTCTCGACCGAGTCCGCCTTATTCGTGCCGATCAGGCCGCTCGGGCCGCGCTTGATCCAACCGGTCACGTACTCGCCGGGGATCGCCGCGCCATCCGCCGTCATCACGCGCCCGGCGCGATGAGGTACGACTTGCGTGCGCGCGTCGAAGGGCACATCGGCGAGTGGTACGCCCTTGTAGCCGACCGAGCGCAGCACCATCTGCACATCGAGCGTTTCGTACTCGCCCGTGCCAACGGCCCGCTGCTGCTCGTCGAGTCGGTTGCGCTCGATCACCAGCCCCTCGACACACTCGGCGCCGACGATCTCGACCGGGGAAACGAGGAAGCGGAGATGGATGCGGCGTGGCTTGCCTTCGGGCGATTTCGCGGCGAAAGCGCGCAGCACCTCGATGTTCCGCTGCGCGACGCGCTGCCCAGCGAGTGCCGCCTCGCTGACCGGATCGAGCGCGATCTCCTCCGGCTTGACGATAATGTCCGCGTTCGCCAACTCGCCAAGTTCGCCCAGTTCTTTGGTCGTGAACTTCGCCTGCACCGGCCCGCGCCGCCCGATCATGTAGATGTCCGTCACCGGGCTATGGGCGAGGACGGCCAGCGCGTGATCGGCGATGTCCGTTTCGCCCAACTCGTCCGTCGTTTTGGCGAGGATGCGCGTCACGTCCACCGCGACATTGCCGACGCCGACAACCGCCACGCCGCGGGCGTGCAGGCTCATCTCGCGCACGGCGGCGTCCGGGTGGCCGTTGTACCACGCGACGAACTCCGTGGCGGAGATGCTCCCCGCGAGGTCTTCGCCCGCAATGCCGAGGTTGCGGTCGCTCGACGCGCCGACCGCGTAGATGACGGCGTCGTAGAGGCGGCGGAAGTCCGCATGTGTCAGGTCCTGGCCGAATTCGACGTGGCCGAAGAAGCGGACACGCGGGTCCATGAGGGTTCGCTCGAAGACCGTGATGACAGACTTGATTTTGTAGTGGTCGGGCGCGACGCCGTAGCGCACCAACCCATACGGCGCGGGCAGCCGGTCGAACACATCTACGCTGACCGGGATCGCGTTCTGTTTAATCAACGCCTCAGCAGCGTACAGCCCGGCAGGGCCGGAGCCAATTACCGCCACGCGCAACGGTTGGTCAGTCGTCATGTATACCTCATCGTTCCGTGTTTCCCTCGCACGGCAGCCGCATCGCACGGAGCCACGCGAAGGAAAAGAGAATCATCCGTTTCCGCGCAGTATATACCATCAGCAGTCGGGGGTTAGGTTCCCCTCCGGCACGCACACGCCCCGATGAAGAACGGATGTACGCAAACCCCTTGACAGATCAGAACGGGCGTACTATCATTGTGTCCGTACAGGAGAACATCGGTTCTTGTATCGAGGAGGTCGGTCATGACGATTGCATTACTCCCCCGACGCGCATATCGCTTTCGCCAGTTGACCCATGTTCGTGATGTCGTCGCTCGTCTGTCAATACGGAATCCGGAGCCGCAGCCGACCGTCAATGCCGGTCGCTGGGCAACGCTTCCTGATGAGTATACCGGGCCGTGGATGTGTCCGCTCGACACTCGTCTACCCACGATCACGACACCGGGCATCACCGCGCCGATTGCATGCGGGACGAACGGTGTCGTCGTCTTGCATCTCGCCGGTACATGGCGCGGTCATGTTACCTTCGAAGGAAGCACGGACGGTATAGTCTGGCGTTCCATCGCTTTGTGCTCCCTCGCCAGCGGCGCAATCGAAGGCGAAGCCAATCGCCCCGGTCTGTGGCGCACGCTCCCCGGTCAGCAGATCACCCTTCTCCGCCTTCGTATCACCGACCTGTCGCATGGCGCACTCCTCACCTCCATCACTCCCGCGCCCCCTGCCTTCCAAATCGCACGGCGTTCCCTCGATTCCGCTGCCTAGAAGACCCCCAAAGCAACAATGACGCGAGCAGTCTTCCCGGCCTGCTCGCGTCATTCCGATGCCATATTCTGATCGCACGGAACGGCGAAGGCCGGCAGCCGATCAACGAGCGTTTTTGCGTTTCAGTGATATATTGGACGGGAGGCCATCACAGAATCGCGCACTGTACGTTCTTATCACTGAGAGACGTAGCGTGGGGTGAACAGCGACAAGAGAGACGCATGCTGACTGTGGACGCTGAGACCGAGACGGGACGGACATTGCGTGAGGCGTTAGCGCTCGAAGCGGCGCTATTGGACCTCGGCGCGGCGGACGAGATCGAGGCGGTCGCACAGGCGATTGCCGACAGCGCACGGCGGTTCATGAACGCCGTGCTCGTCACGATCACCGTGCCATCGCCCGATGGAGCAGGACCCCTGGTGATCGCCAGCGGTGGCATGGTCGGCGGCGACATGGACGAAGTGGGCGTGGATCAATTGCCCGTCCTCCTTTTCTCGCTGCACACCGAGCGACACGACGACGGAACACTACCCCTGCTGCGCATGCATGGCGACCTTGCGGCTATCGGCATCGCTGGGATGGCGATGTTGAAACGGTTCGCCCCCCATGCACGCCTCGCACTCGCGCGGGCGCATCGCTTCGCGGCCATCAAACAACTCGCCTACTCAGACCCACTAACTGGGCTTGCCAATGCCCGTGGCTTGCAAGCCGCGCTCGACCGGGCGGCAGTGGCCGCGAACGCGGACAACCAGCCACTCGCGCTGCTCATCATTGATCTCGACGATTTCCGCCGCTACAACACACTCTGGGGCCATCTTGTCGGGGATGCCGCCCTGCAAGCCTTCGCTCGCGCGATCCGAGGCGCGACGCGGAGCAGGGATTTCGTCGCCCGCGTCGGTGGCGAGGAGTTCGCCGTTTTGCTCCCCGACTCGGACGAAACGGAGGCGCGCGCCGTTGCCTCCCTGATCCATGAGGCGATTGTGCGCGGCAGCGGCGGCTTGCCAAGCCCTTTCACCGCCAGCATCGGCATCGGCCTGTTTCCGAACGATGTGCCGGACGCCTTCAGCCTGTATGCCGTCGCGGATACGGCGATGACGATGGCGAAACGGGCCGGGAAGAACCGCACGTTCCTGTTCGAACCCATCGGGTAACTATCGGCGTAGCGCGCGGCGATCACACTCCGCGCGAAAACGGGCGTCGTCAATGGCGTTCTTTGGGCAGATTGCCTTTCTATCGTCACAAAAGCCAGGGGTGTTTCGTTCAGCATTGTGAGGAGTGCGTATAAACGGGAGAAGGACACGCTTTCGCAGGGTATGACGGTACCGACGTGCACCGTACGATGGGGAAGCGGCAGGAAGGGAATGCATCGTGACCGAGATGGCGACCATAACGAGGGCGACGAAGATGACACTCGTTGACGAACTGGTGGATAGTGAGCAAATCCCGTTGCGGGACCAGTTGTCCCAGGACATCGCGCGGGTGACGTGGGGCGGCGCACGCCAGTTCGCCGCCTCTCTCACCCCGTTCGGGCTAACGCTTCAGCAATATTTCACCCTGGTCGCGATCAATCGCGTCGGTGAATGCACGATGGGCATGCTCGCCGGCCAGACGCACCACTCGCTCGGTACGATGACCGGGATCGTGGACCGTCTCGTTCGCCAGGGACTGGTGACGCGGCGCTCCCACGCGACGGATCGGCGCATCGTCCTCGTCCAGCTGACACCCAGCGGCATGGAAACCCTCGCGAACGTCGAGGACATGCGGCAGGGGCAACTGGACACCGCCCTGACGAAGATGGGCGAGCCGCAGGCGCGCAATCTGATCCGCCTGCTCGGCCAGTATCTCGCGGCGATGGAGATCAATGCGACTGATGCGCTCTCCGGCCCCGGCGCATTCGCCTAAGCGGCACGCCGTCCGCTCGCGTCCATGATCTCCTTTCCCATTTTCCCGTTTCTCCTCGGAGAGCAGGCATTCCCAGCCTGCTCTTTTGGTTTACCCGCCGCCCTGTCCGGCGCCTGTGGCATATCGCGCACCAGACAGCGAAACGGGCGACCGGAATTTCCCAAGTCGCCCGCTTCATTCACGTTTCCATTCTGCCGCGTACTACTTGAAGGTGGAGAAACTAATCTCCTTGGCAGTGATGAACTCCAGCAGCACGGGTGTGCCTTCCTGCGTCTTCTGGATGCCGCGCTTGATCGCCGGGATGATCTCGTTGGGGTCGGTGACGCGCTCGCCGTAGCCACCGAACGCCTTGGCCATGTCCGCGTAGTTGCCGGAGATGTCGGTGCTGCGGTACTTCTTCGTCGCGGCCTGCATGATTGGCAGTTCGATGGCCATCGAGAAGTTATTCATCAGCATGGACATGATTGGGATGCGCTCACGCACCGCCGTCTCGAAGTCCATTCCCGTGAAGCCGATCGCCGCGTCGCCCCAGAAGTTGATGCAGAGTTTGTCGGGCCGCGCCAGTTTCGCGCCCATCGCGAGGCCAAGACCATAGCCCAACTGCGTGGACTTGCCCCAGCCAATGTACGAGAGCGGCGTTTCCGACACCCAGAAGGGCACGATCTGGTCGCGCGGGCTGCCCGCGTCGTGCGTGATGATCGTGTTCTTCACATCCACCGTATGCAGCAAATCCCAGATCACACGGTACGGCGAGATGGGTGTCTCGTCGCTGGTCAGTTTCGGGTTCCATTCCGCCAGCCATTTTTCGTGGCCGGAGGCGATCTGCTGCTTCACGGCATCGCCACGGCCACGCGTCTTACCGCCAAGCCGGTCAGAAACGGCGGCGATCAGCGCGTCCAGCGT
>JALYXG010000242.1 GCA_030947205.1 Chloroflexota bacterium | reverse complement strand
GTTGCTTCGATCGGCGTGTTCACATCGGGCCAGTGGATCAAATACAGGTCCACATACTCGGTGCCGAGCCGCCGGAGGCTGTCGTCAATTCCTTTGGTGATCGCGGCGCGGCTGCTATCCCGCGATTGCGGCCCGCCAGCGACCTCCCAACTCAGCCCGCCCTTGGTGACGAGGATGATCTCCTTACGACGCGATCCAAGCGCCTTGCCGAGCACCTCCTCGGAGTGGCCGTGACCGTAGATGGCGGCGGTGTCGAAGAGCGTCACGCCGAGGTCAATCGCCCGGTGAACGGCGCGCGTCTCCTCCTGATCGTCCACATCGCCGTACTGGTTGCCACCCATCTCCCAGCAGCCGAAACCGATCGCGGAAATCTCCAGGTCGGACGCGCCCATCATTCGATATTGCATCTCAGCCTCCCTGCACGCGACACGCACCATCCTCCGTGATGACCCTGCGAGTGTACGACTCCCGCAGGTTTGGGAAAAGGGATTGAGCGCAGAGGACGCAGAGAACACAGAGAGCACAGAGGGAAACAAGAAGGATGAGAGTATCCGTTTCCACTTCTTCATCTTTCTCTGTGTTCTCTACGTTTCGTTCCCTGTCGTTCGGGGTATACAATCGTGATGGATGGAGGCGGGTGATGCGAGACGATACGGGAATGACGGAGATAGACGCGCGGCTCTGGTCGCTGGCGCATGCGTCGCCGGTCGGGGAGCGGCCGGACCTGGGGCGGATGCGACGGCTCCTGGCGCATCTCGGCGACCCGCAGATCGGGCTGCCCGTCCTGCATGTCGGTGGGACGGCGGGGAAAGGCTCGACGGCGACGATTGCCGCCACGCTCCTGACCGCCGCCGGATACCGCACCGGCCTGCACACAAAGCCGCATCTGCGCTACGTCAACGAGCGGATCGTCGTCAATGGCGCGCCGATCAGCGACGGTGACCTGCTCGCGCTGATCGAGGAGGCTGCGCCCGCCGCCCGCATCGTCCAGCCAACATGGTACGAGTTCACCGTCGCGCTCGCCCTGCTCCATTTTCGCCGCATCGCCGTAGACATTGCCGTGATCGAAGTCGGCCTCGGCGGCACATACGATGGCACGAATATCGTCCAGCCACTCGTCGCCGTGCTGACGAATGTCGGCCTCGATCACACCGAAATCCTCGGCGACACCGTGGAGGAGATCGCACGGGACAAAGTGGCGATTATCAAACCGGGCTGCATCGCGATCACCGGCGCGACGCAGCCGAGCGTGCGGGAGATCGTCGCGGAGCGGGCGTCGAGTGTCGGCGCGCCGCTCTGGCGACTGGGGGATGAAATCACGCTGGATGTGCTCGCCTCCTTTCAAGACAATTCCAGCGAGGAGGGTGAAATCTTCTATCTGCGCGTGAACGAGCGGGAGCGTGAACATCTTCGTCTCGGCCTGCTTGGAGCGCATCAAGTGAAGAATGCCGCACTTGCCATCGCAGCAACCGATGCCCTCATCCCCCACGGTCTCACCGTTCCCGATGAAATACTGCGGCGCACTCTGTCGGTAATCCGCATTCCCGGACGGCTCGAAGTCGTGGACCGAAGGCCGACAATGGTCCTCGATGGGGCGCATAGTCCAGACAAGATTGATGCATTGCTCACCGCCATCAGTCACTTTTTCACGTACCGGCGGTTGGTTGTCGTCGCGGCCTTCACGCGGCGGCACGATGTGGCGGCGATGCTCGCGCGCCTCGCGCCAGTCGTGGATCATATCGTGCTCACCTCGTTCGCGATGTACGGGGACTTCGGGCCGGGGCAGGCGATCCCACCAGAGGAACTGGCGGCGCTTCTCGCGACGCTCCACCCGCGCGCCGCCGCCGAGGTCGTCCCGGACCCCATTGCTGCCATCGCAGCCGCGCGGGCGTGGGCGAACGCGGACGATCTCGTCTGCGTCACCGGCTCGCTCTACCTCGTCGGCGCGGTTCGAGATACATTGGTAGCGTAGGCTTCAGCCAGCATGAGAGATCGCAGGCTGAAGCCTACGCTACCGGGATAGAACAGATGACGACTCTCGCACCGACCCGTTGCGGCGATACGCTCCTCCATTGGGGCGCGAAGACGTACGTGATGGGCATCCTCAATGTGACGCCCGATTCGTTCTCCGGCGACGGGGTAACGGATGTCGCGGCGGCCATCGCGCGGGCGGAGCAGTTCGTGCGGGACGGCGCGGACATCATTGATGTCGGCGGCGAATCCACACGGCCCGGCGCGGCCTTCGTGCCGGAGGAGCAGGAACGGGCGCGCGTCGTGCCGGTGATCCGGGCGCTCGCGACGCGCCTCGCCGTGCCGATCTCAGTGGATACCTCGCGCGCGTCGGTGGCGGAAGCGGCGCTGGCGGCGGGCGCGACGATGGTCAACGATGTCTGGGCGCTCCATCGCGATCCGGCGCTGGCGGGCGTCGTCGCGCGCTCCGGCGCAGCGCTCGTCCTGATGCACAACCGCGCCGCGACCGCGACGGTGGACGCGCTCGGCGGCCACTACGATGATGTGCGGTACGCGGATGTCGTCGCGGAGGTGATCGCATGGCTGCGAGAAAGCATCGCCGGGGCAATCACGGCGGGCATCCCGCGTGCGCAATTAATCGCCGACCCCGGCATCGGCTTCGGCAAGACAGTGGCGCAGAACCTGGAGTTAATGCGCCGCTTTGCCGCACTGCGCGCGCTCGGCATCCCGATCCTCGCGGGCGTCTCACGCAAATCCTTCATCGGCCTCACGCTCGGCCTCCCCGTCGAGGATCGCCTGGAAGGGACGGCGGCGACGGTCGCCATCGCCATCGCCGGAGGCGCGGAGATCGTGCGCGTCCACGAAGTCCGCGCGATGGCCCGCGTTGCCCGGATGACGGACGCGATCACGCGATCACTGAGGACTGAGGACTGAGCGAGGGCATACCGGCATTCCATCTCGCATAACGAAAAAGGGAGCAGGCGCAAAAGCCCACTCCCCGGAACCGCGTATTCGCCTACTCAATCCTCAGTCCTACCCAAGGAGCCGGCCTACTTCGTCGCTGTGGATCTGACCGCGCGACTCGCCACCGGGACTCTTCGCCGTATGGACGTTAGTGTACGCGTTGCCACTCTTCATTGCCGCGAAGAGGTCGTCAATCGTCTTGCCCTTCAAGGGACCGTCAAGGTTTGCCGCCGTGATCGTGCCGGAGGAAAGGACCCCACCGACCGCGCCGGAATCCTTGCTGCTGTAGAGCGGGACGACGACTGGGCCATTGACGCCGATGCCGCCGACATGGATATGCGCCGCGACGGGATTATTGATCGCGTTGAGCCAGAGCGTATAGGTCATGCTCTGCCCGTCGGCATTGATATGATAGGTTGCCCACCCATACGTGCCCGCATCATTGAACGGAACCTCTTCGCCCGACGAGATGATCGAGATGTAATCGTGATTCGCGTCCACCATCGCCGCCGAGACCGGCGCACCGACAACAAAAAGCCCCAAGAGCGCTACCAACACCACAAACCCCATGAAGCGACGCGACAACCCCTGCATGTCTC
>JALYXG010000223.1 GCA_030947205.1 Chloroflexota bacterium | reverse complement strand
GACTTCGAGACCTTCTTCGTCGGCTTCTCGTGGGGCGTAGACCCGGACCAGCAGACGATGTGGGATTCCAAGCAGCACGGCCCCGGCTTCAACCTGTATTCCTACAAGAACGACAAGGTGGACCAGTTGCTCAGCGACGGCTTGCACACGCTCGATCAGGAGAAGCGCAAGCAGATCTACCTCGACATGCAGAACATCGTCGTCGCCGATGCGCCCGCGCTGATTACCGACTTCCCGAAGATCATTTACGGCGTCAACAAGCGCGTCAAAAACTTCGTGCCGAGCGCCGTCGTCACGACGCAGAACGCCTACTTGAATGGCTACCAGTGGTACGTGACGGACGGGAAATAAACCTCACCCCCGGCCCCTCTCACTGCCCAGAGGGCACCCGCGATGGAGAGGGGGGAAGGGGAAATGTAGGGGCGTACAGCCGTGCGCCCTCCCCGGTGGTTGCAAGGGAATGAAAGAGGAGCAGTGAACGTGGATGAGCGCGCGAAACGGCTGAGTCGGCGGCATTTCCTGGGTAGTGCGGCAGCGGTGGCGGGGGGCGCGATCCTCGCGGCGTGCGGGGGGAGCAGCAGCGCGACGGACACCGCGAAGCCCGCCGCCAGTAGTGCAGCGGGTGGCGCGACAACCGCGCCGACGACGGCTGCCGCGACGACGGCCAGCGCCACAACTGCCAGTGCGACAACGGCGAGTGCGGCGACGCAGCCTGCGACGACGGGCACGACGGCCACGACCGCCGCGCCCGCCGCGAGCAGCGCCGCTGGATCGCCTGCCGCCACTGGAACGACGAGTGGCGGCAAAACGATTGCCTCGCAGATTAATCCGGCGGCGATCAAGAAGGGTGGCCACATCACGGAGGCGGATACGACGGACATCCGTGTCCTGAACCCGATTGTCGGCACGGACGTTTATTCCGGCTACATCACGAGCCTGATCTTCGATGGCCTCGTGATCGTGGACCCGGACACGCTCGATGCCTCGCCGCGGCTCGCGACGAAATGGGAGATTGCGCCCGACGGCAAGACGTACACCTTCACGCTGAAGCAGGGCGTCAAGTGGCATGACGGCCAGCCGTTCTCGGCGGACGACGTCAAGTTTTCCTACGACCTGTACATGGACCCGAAGACCGGCACGCCGCGCGCCGGGACGCTCAATGAGCACATCGCCTCGGTCACTGTCAAAGACCCGCAGACGGTCGTCTTCACGCTCAAGGACGTGATCGCGCCCTTCATGGTGACGGATGTCGGCTACGGCATCGTGCCGAAGCATGTCCTCGAAAATGTCAAGCATGAGGATATTCCGACCTCGGAGTTCACGACCGCGAAGCCGATCGGCACCGGGCCGTTCAAGTTTAAGGAATGGGTGCGCGGCGATCATGTCACCGTCGTCGCCAACCCGGACTACCACCTCGGCGCGCCCGCGCTCGACCAGTATGTGTACAAGGTCGTCAAGGACAAGACGGTGCTCTACCAGCAGTTGAAGACGGGCGAAATAGACTATGGACTCGTCTCCCCGGATTTCTTCGAGGACGCGAAGAAGCAGACAAACTTCGACACCGTGCCGTACGACACCTTCGGGTTCACCTACATCGGCTTCAACCTCGACATGGCGAAGACGACGCTCTTCCAGGATGCCAAGGTGCGGCAGGCGCTCTCCTATGCGCTGGATCGCAAGTCCATCGTCGAGAAAATTCTCAACAATCTCGGCACGGTCGGCGTCGGGACGGAACCGTTCCGCTCGTGGGCGTACGCGCCGGACAAGATCACGACCAAATACGACTACGACCCGAAGAAGGCGGCCCAGATGCTTGATGATGCGGGCTGGAAGAAAGGGTCGGACGGCATCCGCGCCAAGGATGGCAAGAAACTCTCGTTCACTCTCAGCGCGTCGAGCGGCGACAAGGTGACGGAGGGGACCGTCTCGGTCTTCCAGGAGAACTGGAAGGACATTGGCGTCGAGATGAAGCCACAACTGGAAGAGTTCAGCAACCTTGTCACGCGGGTCGCCAAAAACTTCGACTTCGATGTTTTCCTGCTCGGCTTCGTGCAGGGTGTGGACGCCGATCAGCAGACCTTCTTCGACAGCAAGCAGCATGGTTCGGGTTTCAACCGCGTCGCCTACAAGAACCTGGACGTTGATAAACTGCTCGATCAGGCGCTGCATACGCTCGACCGTGAGAAGCGCAAGCAGCTCTACATTGACGCGCAGAACCTGATTGTGGCGGATGTGCCAATTCTCGTCACCTACTTCTCGAAGAACATCTACGGTATCAACAAGCGGATCAAGAACCGCATCCCAAATGCCGTGACGACGTTCAACGTCTCGCATTTGTGGTACGTGACGGACGGGAAATAAGATATGGGAAGGTATGTCATTCGTCGCTTGATCGGTATCCCGCCGCTGTTGATCGGGATCACGCTGATCGTCTTCTGCATCGTTCATCTCACGCCCGGTAGCCCGGTGGACGATCTGATATTCAATAATCCCGACATCAAGGCGGAGGATATCGCGGCAATCAAGCAGACGCTCGGCATCAACAAGCCGCTCCCCCAGCAGTACGTCGGTTGGATCGGCCAACTCGTGCGCGGCGATTTTGGTATCTCGCTCAAAACGTACCGGCCCGTCCGCGCGCTGATCTTCCAGCGGCTACCGAACACGCTGCTCCTGACTGCCACCGCGCTGATCTTTTCGCTCTGTGTGGCGATCCCGGTCGGCGTGCTTTCCGCGATCAAACGGAACACGGTCTTTGATTACATCGCGACCGTCGGTTCGACGCTCGGCGACTCGATCCCGTCATTCTGGCTCGGCCTGATGCTCATTATCTTCTTCGCCGTCCAGTTTGGAGCGTGGGGGCTGCCCTCGCTCCCATCGGGCGGTACGCAGACCTTGCCGAGCGGCGGTGATTTCTTCGACCGCGCGCGGCACCTAATCCTGCCCGTCATCACGATCAGCGGTGTGCAGATCGCGCTCTGGGTGCGCTACATCCGCGCGCAGATGCTCGAAGTGCTCAACCAGGATTACGTCCGCACCGCACGGGCGAAGGGGCTGCACGAGACGACAGTGCAGATGCGCCACGCCTTCCGCAACGCGGCGTTGCCACTCGTCACGCTGGTCGGCCTGAGCATCCCCGGCCTGTTTAGCGGTGCGATCATCACCGAACGCGTCTTCGGTTGGCCGGGGATCGGCAGTTTGCTGATTGATGGGGCACAGAACCGCGACTACACGGAGGTGATGGGGGTGACGATCTTTTTGTCCACCATCGTCGTCTTCGCGAACCTGCTGACGGACATCTTCTATGGCGTCGCGGACCCGCGCGTCCAGTACAGCTAGCGCGAGGTACGCGGCGAGAGGAGCGAGGAACGAGCAATGGCGATGGAAGCGGACGCACAATCCCGACCCCGACCGGGCGCGACGGCCCTCCCGCTGACCGGGCAGGAGGCGCGGGCGCGATTGCGGAAATCGCAGAGCAACTACGCCAAGGCGTGGCGGCGCTTTCGCGGCAACAAGCTGGCCATCGCGTCGCTCGTGATCGTTTCCCTGCTTATCCTGATGGCCGTCTTCGCGCCGCTCATCTCGCGCTATATCTCGCACGTCAGCCCAACAAAGCAAAGCCTCGTTCACCAGTTCGAGGACGCGGGCAAAGCGCATTGGTTCGGCACGGACGAGTACGGGCGCGATGTCCTGACGCGGATCGCCTACGGCGCGCGGGTTTCGCTCGGGGTCGCCTTCGCCGCCGTGATCGCCGCGATCGGCATCGGCACGATCATCGGCGCGACGGCGGGGTATTTCGGCCGCTGGGTGGACACAGTGCTGATGCGCTTCGTGGATACCCTGCTCTCGATCCCGCCGATCGTGCTGCTGATCCTGATCAGCGCGCTCTTCCACGTCGGCCCGCTGCAACTGGTCTTGATTATCGCGGCGACGGGATGGTACGGGCTGGCGCGCATCGTGCGGTCGGAAATTCTTTCGGTCAAGCGACGCGAGTACGTCGAGGC
>JALYXG010000221.1 GCA_030947205.1 Chloroflexota bacterium | reverse complement strand
CGACGCCGTATGATAACGCGAGCGCCCCGACCCTGGCATGTGCCCGAGGACGAAGACATCTGGCTGGGCAAACTGGCGGGGGCTGCGCGGGCGGGCGACCGGGGGGCGCGCGACGCACTCTGGCTGGCCGTTGGGCCGCGACTGGCGCAAATGGCCCACCGGGCGGCGTGGGCCTTCCCGACGCTGGAGCGCGACGACGCAGTGCAAGAAACATTCCCGATCTTCGCCGGGCTGGTCGCGACGTGGCCGGGGCCGGAGGCGACGGGGGCGGGGTTTGCCACCTACCTGTTCGGCATGTTTCGCTGGCGGCTGTACTCGATCCTGCGCACCTATGAACGCCGCTTCCCCGCGACGACCACCGCCTGGAACACCGGCGCGGAACGGTACGCTATCGCGCCACCGCCCGTCCATGCACCCGTCGCCTGGCACGAGTACGGCGTGGATTTCCCGGCCTTCATCGCGCGTCTCCCCGACCACGAGCAGGAAATTCTCCTCCTGCGCATCCGCGAGGGGTTGGACACCCGTGACATTGCCGCCCGCCTCGGCCTGACGCCACGCACCGTTTCCCGCCACTGGAATGTCACCCTCGGTCGCCTGCGCGCACTGGTGCAGCGGGGAAATGGGAAGTAACGAAAACGAATTTACTCATGCGATGGACGCAGCCCATTGTGCGCCGTTACACTAGCGCATCGGTAACGCAGTGTGACGGAGCGAGCAAACAAAACAGGTTCTGGTAGCGTAGGCTTCAGCCTGCGTCCCCGGCTCACAGGCGAAAGAGGAGGGAATCATGCGCGTCTTGGTGATGGGTTCCGGGGGGCTGGGCGGGTATTTTGGCGGCATGTTGGCGCACCAACGGCACGACGTGACATTCGTCGCGCGCGGGGAGCATTTGGCAGCGATGCGCGAGCGCGGGTTGGAAGTGCGGACGGAGGAACAAACCTATCAGTTCGCGTCCGTCAACGCGGTCGCCGCGCCGGACGAGGCGACGGGTGACTTCGATCTGATCCTTTTCACCGTCAAGGGATACGACGCCGAGGCCGCCGCGACCGCCTTGCGTCCGGTGATCGGCCCCGAAACGGCGGTACTGACGGTGCTAAACGGCGTGGACAGTGCCGAGCAACTGGCGGCGATCCTCGGCCCGGAGCATGTGCTGGCCGGGACGACCTTTATCCGCTCGACGCTCGCCGAACCGGGCGTGATCGAGCAGATGGGTACGCTGCGCCGCGTCGTCTTCGGCGAATTCGCCGGTGGTGTGACGCCCCGCGTCGAGCGGGTCGCGGAGGCGTTGCGCGCGGCGGGTGTGGAAACGGAAGTCGCCGAGGATGCGCGCGTCGCCGTCTGGCAGAAGTTCGTCATGCAAGCGCCGCACGCGACGATGACGAGCGTCTGCCAGCTGCCGTGCGGCCCGATCCGCGAGACGCCGGAGGGCGACGCACTCTACCGGGCACTGATTGACGAATGCATCGCGGTCGGGCGCGCGAGCGGGGTCGCGCTCCCCGCCGACGCGGCGGAAACGGCGCTGGGCGTTGTTTGGAAATTCCTCTACGAGCAGAAGACCTCGATGTCCATTGACTACGAGCGCGGCAACCGCGTCGAGTTGGAGCAACTGACGGGCGCGGTCGTCCGTCGCGGCAAGGCGCTCGGCGTCCCGACCCCGACCTTCGACATCCTCTACGGCGTCCTCAAAGTCCGCGCTCTCGTCAGCGGTGGACTGGCGTAGTCTTCCGTTATACTGTGCGTGATAGATCCATATCAAGGAGTACGCCCATGGTAACACGCACGGAAGCGACAATCGAGGACCTCTCCAACGCTCCGAGGGACAACGGCACGTATGAACTCGTCAACGGAGAGTTGGTGCATATGTCACCCACGGGTTTCATCCCCAATCGCGTTGCGGGCCAGATCTACCGGCTCCTCGCGGCGTACGAGGACATCATCGGCTCCGGCTATGCGTTGACGGATAACGCGGGGTACATTGTCAATCTGCCCCACCGCAAATCCTTCAGTCCGGACGCGTCGTACGCACTGCACGCACCAGAGGATGGGATGCGTTTCGTCGAAGGCGCGCCGGTCTTTGCCGCCGAAGTCCGCTCGGAAGGCGATTGCAGCCCCGTCGCCGACCGCGCCTACGCCGAGAAACGGCGCGACTATTTCGCCGCAGGCACGCGCGTCGTCTGGGACGTGGACCCGGTACGACAGACAATCGCCTCCTATCGCGCCGATCAACCAGAATCCCCGACGCATTTCGGCGTCGGCGACACGGCGGACGCGGAACCGGCATTGCCCGGCTGGCGCGTCGCGATGAGCGCGATCTTCAAGGCCTGACCGCTGCACCGGCGTGGAACAACAGGAACGGCATTCTCGTGCTATCATCGCATCACGCTCGGAGAGTAATCTGCGCGAACATTTCCTATCATGTGAATACGGCTATCCTGGGGGATGGGAGA
>JALYXG010000199.1 GCA_030947205.1 Chloroflexota bacterium | reverse complement strand
GGCCGAAATGCGGCTGCTCATTCTTGGTGGGACGCTTTTTCTTGGGCGGCATTTGGTGGAGGCCGCGCTGGAGCGGGGGCATACCGTCACGCTCTTCAATCGCGGACAGCACAACGCCGATCTTTTTTCGGGCATCGAGAAATTGCGCGGCGACCGCGACGGCGATCTGGTCGCGCTCGAAGGGTGGCGGTGGGACGCGGCGATTGACGTGCATGGCCGGGTGCCGCGCATCGTCCGGGCGTCTGCCGCGTTGCTCGCACCAAACGTCGGGCACTACACCTTTATCTCCACCACATCGGTTTACGGCGACCAGAGCATCCGCAATATGGACGAGGACGCGCCCCTCGCGACGATCGCCGATCCCACGGTCGAGGACGCGACCGGGCCGAACTACGGGCCGCTGAAAGTGTTGTGCGAACGGGCGGTGGAGGCCGCGTTCCCGGGCCGGGCGCTGATCGTCCGCCCCGGCCTGATCGTCGGTCCGCACGACCCGACCAATCGTTTCACCTACTGGCCGCGTCGCGTCGCGCAGGGCGGCAATGTGCTCGCGCCGGACGGCCCGAACCACCCCGCCCGGTTCATTGATGCCCGCGATCTGGCAGCGTGGACGGTGCGGATGATCGAGATCGAGATCAAGTCCGGCGCGACGGGCATCTACAACGCGCGCGGCCCGAATGAGACGTTGACCTTCGGGGAACTGCTCGACACCTGCAAAACGATTACCGGCAGCGACGCGCGCTTCGTCTGGGCGGACGAGCGATTCCTGCTCGACGTCGGGGTGAAGCCGTACACGGAATTGCCGCTCTGGATTCCCAATCTGCCGGAACGTGCGGGCTTTTATTCGATCAACTCCGGCAAGGCCATCGCCGCCGGGCTAACCTTCCGCCTCGTCGCCGAGACGATCCGCGACACCCTCGCCTGGGACGCGACCCAGCCGCCGGACGCTCCCCGCCCCTGCGGTCTCCGCCCCGAGCGCGAGCGCGAACTCCTGATAGTAGCGAGTACTGAGTACTGAGAAATGCCGATCCCACTCAGTACTCAGTACTCAGTACTCAGTCCTTTATTCCTGGGTGACGGCGAGGCAGTGGATGGGTGGGAGGCCGTGCGCGATCTCGGCCCAGGCTGTGCCGCCGTCCGTGCTGCGGATGATGCTGCCCTCGTGCGTGCCGTAGTAGAGCGCGGCGCCGGGGCGGCGGTCGGTATCGTCCATCGCGATAGCGGTCATGCGGGCGGTCGGTGGTGTCGCGACGGGCCGCCAGATCGGGACGCCTTGCGGTGCGCGGCAGAGCGTGCCATCCACGCAGGTGAAGAGGTCGTCCGCCGTCGCACTGACCCAGGCAACCGCGCCCGCCGGGAGGTCATTGTTGCTTTCGAGCCAGTCGTTGCCACCGTTGATGCTCCGCCAGATGCCGTTGCCCGTCGCGGCGTAGATGGCGGCGCGGTTGGTGGGATTAATGGCGAGCGCGCGGATACCGGGCGGGCTGCCCTCGACGAAGTTCCAGATATGGCCGTTGTCGAGGCTGAAGGCCAGCCCTTCGGGGTCAAGCCCGGCGAGGATGCCGTATTGCGCTTCCGGCACGCCGATTACGGCGCGCACGAGGCCGCGCGGTCGGGGATGACGCGCGGCCTCTTCCGGGTCGCCCCAGAGTTCACGGAAGGTATCAAGCCGTTCCCACTGGACGCCGCCATCGCCGCTCGCCCAGACCATCGCGCGGTCCATGCCGGCGTAGATCGTCTTGGGCGTGTCGCGGCGAACATGGACGCAATGCGCGTCCCCACCGACTCGGAAGATCGCCGAATCGCCGGCGTCGCTGGAGCTGTAGATGCCCTCGTTGTCGGCCGCGATATAGAGGAGATTCGGGCTGGAGCGATTGTAGTCCACGGCGACGATCCGCCTGCGTTCGAGTGTCGTGTGCGTCTGCTGCCAGGCACGTCGGCCCTCGCGTAGCGTGAACAAACCTCGCTCGGTTCCGACGTAGAGTTGCACCGCCATTGCTGCCCTCTCTCCTGCGTGCCGTCGCGTGCCGTCGCCCGCCCCTTCGCCGACAACGAGGGTGAGTGTAAACGAGCAACGCGCATTGAGCAACGCGCGCCGAGGACGCGGATGATCGTCGCGCTCAGGGCGCGGTGACGGCGTAGTTGGTGAAGGTGATTTCGCCACTCGCCTGCCTGCCGCCTTCCGCGAGCAGACCGAATGCGCCGGGTGCGCCGCTTTCCGGCACCGTGACGCGGGTCATCAGTTGGCCGTTGACGAAAAAAGCGTACACGCTGCCCGTCGCCTCGACGCGTAACGCGTTTGTTTCACCCGATATGATCGCCGCGCTCGACTGCCAACCGCCGGTGAGCGAGCGTGTGCTGCTATTCATCTTCGCCAGTACATTGAACGCGCCATCGTTGGCAATGATGAAATACAGCGCGTTCCGCTCGTCCACGCGCCGCACGACGAGGCCCATCATCGTGTCGTCCGCGCCACCCGTCTTGCGCGCCTGCATCGCGTAGACCGCATCCCCGATGGGGAGCGGCGTCGGGTAGGCGAGTACGGTGAGCATGCTGGCATCCGCCGCCACGCGATAGCCACCGCCAACATAGCCCTGCGGCGGCAAGCCGCTTGTGGGTGAAGCGAAATCGTCGGTGAAGCGTGGGCCGGGTCGCGACACGTCGGGGGCAGGTGGCGGGGCGGGTTGCGCCACCTGGTTCGATGCGCCAGGGGGCGCGCCGAGGTCGAGCCGCCCGCTGCCGGTGATGTTCGTGCCCCGCTCCTTACCCTGCGGCGCGTCCGCGTGCTGGGCGAGAAAGGCGAGAATCGCGTCCGGCGTTGCGTCTGGCACGGCCTGCTTGTAGAGCGCCGCCGCCCCCGCGACATGGGGGGCCGCCGCGCTTGTGCCGAGGAAGTTCGCCACCCCGACCGACGCGTACGCGCCACTCATCACGCGATCCGGTGCGCCGAGGTCCGGCTTGGCGCGGCCATCCAGCGTCGGGCCGTGCGATGAAAAGGTTTCGACGCCCTCCGTCTGCACATTGATCGCGGCGACCGCGACTGCACCCCGCGCGTCCCCCGGCACGGTGAGGCTGCCCTCCGGCATCGTCTGCTCCGCCACGCCGCCCCGGATAATCAGGTTCATCGGTAGATCGGGATCGCGTGGATTCACCTTTTTGATTTTCAGCGTATACGTCCCGGTCGGCAGCGTGCCCATGAGATGCTCGACGGGCCGCTTGCCGGTGCGCGCCTGATCGGTGTCGCTCCGCGCCGCCTCCTGCCCCGCGCTGTTGTACAGATACAAGTCATAGTTGACGTGCGGCTGCTGCCAGTCGTCCCAGTTGAGGAAGATCTCGAACGGGTCGCCCGTCATCTTCACGGTCATGCCGTTTTTCGTTTTGCCGCCGGGAAAGTCGTGGAAGCCGTCGCCATCAGTGTCGGCGAAAGTTGCCCCGTAGTGCTTGTCGGCGAAGTTTCCGGCGGATTTGACGACAAAAACGCCCGCCGCCTTTGCTTTGTCCACCGCTTGCGCCAGCACGCTCGAACCGTCCGTCGGGTAGTCGCCGTAGAAGCCGAGCGAGGTCGTGATGATCGCGACGTGGGCGTCATTCACCAGCCACTGCATCGCGGCGAGGAAACTCCCCGTCGTGTCCGTCGCGGCGAGAAATAATTCGGCGTCCGGCGCCATCTCGTGGACGATCTCGGCGCACGCCGTCCCGTGCATCGTGTCGGCGGTCGCGGGTGTGTCCGCGATCTCTCCGTCCTCGCGGAAGGAGCGAACCGTCGCCTTCGCGCCGCCGAGCATCTGGGTGTAATTGAGAAAACCGGCGTCAATGATCCCGACCCGGACGCCCTTACCGGTGATCCCCGCCGCCTGCCAGCCGTCCGCACCCGTCGCATGCACACCCTCGCTCAACGTACTGGTGGTCGGTGGCGCGGTGGTGGCGAGGGGGAGATTGACGGTCGGCGGTTGGGGTGTCGTGGTCGGGGCGTTCGTGCCATTGCACGCGGCACAGAGCAAGGCGAGCAGCAGAAACCAACGGAGGCGATATTCTCGCGCCCGTGTGTATCGCCGCCATCCGCGCTGCCCCACGCCCCGAACCCTTCCACTACCGTCCGTACTCCCCGCGTTGCTTCTGCATGGCGCTATTGTAGAGTGTAGATGGTTTTTCGGCATGCTCATCCCGTTGCGGTATTCCGTCGTGCTCTTTACCTTCAACAGCGCGGTATCATGATGGATGGGGAAATGACGTGATGCCAGGAGGGCGCGATGCTGGGGGCGGTGGGGATACT
>JALYXG010000175.1 GCA_030947205.1 Chloroflexota bacterium | reverse complement strand
CCGGCTCTCGTGCCGCTTCACGCGGCTGATTCGCGCTCGCGCCCGTGTCGTGCGCGCTGTCCGTGCGGCGGACGAAAATCAGAGCAATGAGAACTGCAGCGGCGATGAAGACGGCGGCGACGCGGATCGTGTCATTGAAGGCGGCAACGAAGGCGGCGTGCGTCGCTTGCTGGATCGCCGGAGCGAACTGCGGCGGCGCCTGGGGCGGGACGCGCCCCGCGAAGGCGACATTGCCGCCGGCGCCTTGCACGAGCCGATCCGCGAAGTCCTTCGGCACCTGCCCCGCCGCCAGCGCACCCGGCAGATTGTGCGTGTAGCGGGACGTAAAGATCGAGCCGAGCAGGGCGATACCCATGCTCGACCCGACCTGTCGCATCGTCCCACTGATGCCAGTCGCGATGCCCGCCTGCTCGCGCGGGGCGGCGCTGACGGCGGCATTCGTCAACTGCGCCTGCACTGCCGCGCCGCCGAAGCCGGCAATCAGCAGGCCGGGAAGCAGCGTGTCCCAGTCCGACGACGGTGTGATGCGCGTCAGGAGCAAATAGCCGAGGCCGAGTAGCGCCAGGCCGATGGCGAAGATCAGCCGCGCGCCGAGCCGGTTCGCGTTCGCGCCAACCAGCGGCGAGATGATGATGCTGCCGATCACGAAGGGGATGTACCGCAGGCCGGTGCCGAGCGCGTCGTATCCCAACACATTCTGGAAGAGCAGCGCCATGATGAAGAGCAGCCCCGCGTAGCTGAAACTGACGATTACCGTGATGACGGCGGTGCCGCTGAACGTCGGCACGCGGAAGAGCGAGAGGTCCATCATCGCGTCCAGGCCGCGCCGCGTCTGCACCATCTCCGCGACGATGAAGAGGACAAAGAGCACGACCGCCGTCGCCAGCCAGCCGAGCGTGCGCCCGCTCGTCCAGCCCCACTCCGCGCCCTTGATCAGCGGGAGCGTCAGCGAAAACAGCGTCGCGATGCTGAGAAGGACGCCGACGATGTCCACGTAGCGATTCGCCCGCGTATTGCGCGATTCCTTGATGACGAACGCGCCGACGACGAGGCCGATAATGCCGATTGGCACGTTAATCAGGAAGACCGACTGCCAGTTCGCGTACTTGACGAGCAACCCGCCGACGATCGGCCCGGCGATCAGCGCGATGCCTGACACGCCGCCGTAGATGCCGAACGCCGTGCCGAGTTCTGGCCCCCAGAAGGTCGCGGAGATGATCGCCGCCGCGAGCGGTGAGAGGATCGCGCCGCCGATCCCCTGCACGCCACGGGCGATCTGCAACTGCGTGACATTCTGCGAAAGCGCGCAGCCGAGCGACGCGGCGGAAAAAATCACCAGCCCGAGCAGATAAAGCCGCTTGCGACCGAAGAGGTCACCGAGTTTCGCCATCGTCAGGATCAAGGCGGCGATGACGAGCGCGTAGGTGTCAATCACCCACTGGAGTTCCGAAAACGAACTCTTGAAATCCTGCGCGATGCTCGGCAGCGCCACATTGACGACCGTGACATCGAGGAGCACCATAAACAGGGCGAAGTTCACCGCCGCGAGCGTGAGCCAGCGGCGCGGGTCCTTCGGTTGGTTCGCGGCGTCGCCCCATGCGGGAGCAGATGCTTCTGCCATGTAGTTCAATCCTTTCTGTTTCCACCAATCGAGAGCCAACGTTCAAACTCCGTGATGACGCGCGCGTACGCGAAGGTTTCTGGCTCCCGTGCCAACTGAATGGACGCTCCTTTGATGAAGGCGATGATCGTTGATGCCGTGGCGTCCACGTCGAGGTCCGTCCGAAGTGATCCTTCAGCGATCCCGGCGCTCACTATTTCCATGAGGGCGATATGCCAGCCGGTATCCATGCCGCGATAGATGTCGTGAATCGCCGCGTCGCGCAGTGAGCGCAGGAAGAGTTCGTGCAGCACGATCTGGAGTTCAGGGCGGTCGCGCTTGATCTCCAGCGCGTGCCAGAGTTCGGCGTGCAGTTGCTCCCGTGCTGTCGCCCCCTGCGCCCGGATGTACGCATTCTGCTCGGCGAACTGCCGCTCGATATAATCCACCACACCACGAATCAGGTCTTCCTTCGTTGCGAAGTAGTAGTGCAGCGTCGCGATATTGACGCCGGCCCGCGCCGCAACCTCGCGCGTTCGCAACCCCTCAAACCCCCGCTCCGCGATCAGCAAATATGCCGCCCGCACGAGTTCCTGGCGTCGCTCGTCGCCGTGCGCCGTGTACGACACAATGGTCTGCGTGGGTACCGCATCGAGTAGATCAGTCTTTTCCGTAGCGTCCATGCTTTCCCTCCAATCAATCACTTGATTGGGAGAATAGCGCCTCATCACGCGTTTGTCAATCAGTTGATTGATCTGCGATTTTCGGTAGCGTAGGCTTCAGCCTGCGTCCCCAACTGCCTGCCCTTGGCGAGACGCAGGCTGATGAACAGTAAAAACTCAAACCGGTAGTCGGGTGGGGCAGGTTTCCGGTGCCCTCCGGGCGGCATGCCAGACTCACAGAATGAAGTTGCTAACGGTCATTCAATCTGTTGCTATGTGCGACGACGAGCACATTGTCGCCTCTCGCCACCCCGCTTCGGTGAGCGGCACATCCGCCCAGCCCGTGAAGCGGTTTTCGAGGTTCCACTGCGACTGTTCGTGCCAGACGAGGACGAGATTCGTCATCGAACCTCCCAGTAATCAGCGACGAGCGTTTGCACATTGACGCCGATTGCTCCCGCACGTACGCTACCATCGGCGCTATCGCGCGAGTAACGGCGGGGAGCGACGATGCAGGCAGCGAACGAGAGCACAGCGCGGATGCAGCGGGTCGAGGGCGGCTTGGTCCCGCTCTGGACGCGTCCCCATGATCGCGCGGTCGGTGTGCCGTTGTCCGAGCGGATGGCATTCTACGGCGTGCCTGGCGTGAGCATCGCGGTGATCAACGACTATCAACTGGAATGGGCGCAAGGCTACGGCGTGCGGGAGGCCGGAGAACCGTCCCCTGTCACGCCGGAAAGTCTTTTCCAAGCCGGATCGGTGAGCAAGCCCGTCGCCGCCGTCATGGCCCTGCAACTCGTCTGCGCGGGGCAACTCGATCTCGATGCTGACGTGAATGACTCCTTGCGCTCGTGGAAGATACCCGCGAACGGGAGTTGGCAACCGCGCGTGACGCTCCGCCACCTGCTCAGCCACAGCGGCGGCGTGACGGTGCATGGCTTCCCCGGCTATCGCCGCGACGGTGCGATCCCTTCGCTGACGCAGGTTTTGCGCGGTGAACATCCCGCGAATACACCGCCGATCCGCGTGGATGCGGTACCGGGGGCGCAATTTCGCTACTCCGGTGGCGGGACGACCGTCTGCCAACAATTGCTCATTGATGTCACCGGGAAGTCGTTCCCGCAACTGGCGCGCGAACGCGTCTTCGCACCGTTGGGCATGGGCGACAGCACCTACGAGCAACCGCTACCCGCGAGCCGCTGGGATCGGGCTGTTGCCGGGCACCGCACGGGCGGCGGTGTTGTCGAGGGGAAGTGGCATGTCTACCCGGAGATGGCGGCTGCGGGCCTGTGGACCACGCCGAGCGATCTCGCTCGCCTCGTTGTGGACATCCAGGCGACTGTCGCGGGGAAGCCCGACACGCTCTTGTCGCGGGAGATGGTGGATGAGATGCTTACATTGCAGGTCGAAAGTCGCGGGCTTGGGTTCGCGCTGGCGGGGAGTGGTGCGGACGCACGCTTTCTGCACGGTGGCGACGATCAGGGGTTTACCTGCCGACTCGTGGCCTACCGCGCGCGTGGCCTCGGTGCGATCGTGATGACGAATTCGGACGAGGGTGTGCCGCTCCTCGATGAAATCTTCGCGGCGATAGCGGCGGAATATGCGTGGCCTGGGTATCTGCCTGAGACGCCGACGCGCGCCTCGGTCGCCGCAGTCACGCTCGACCACTACGCGGGCGTGTACGCGCTCCTCCCCGGTTTCACGCTCACCGTGACGCGCGCGGACGATACCCTTTCCGTCGAACCAACTGGACAATCGCCGCTCATCTTCGTGCCCGAGTCGGAAACGACATTCTTCAACGATGCTGTTGACACAAAACTGTCATTTGTCACGACCGACGTTGGCGTGGTGGCGAGTGTCCGTTTCCAGCAGAATGGGCGGGAAATCGTCGGCAATAGGATGTGGGGGCAACGCTTTGTGGGCGCCCTCCGTGGAGAAGGCAGCAACCGTGACCGATAACGACCGATACGCATCACTCCGCACGCGAGTGCGGGAATTCTGCAAAGACTTCCCGGACGACTATTGGCGCGAGCTGGATCGCACGCGCTCCTACCCCGAAGCATTCACGCGGGCGATGACCGCAACCGGGCTGCTCGGCGCGCTGATCCCCAAAGAATACGGCGGCCTCGGCATGAGCCTGACCGAGGCATCGGTGATCCTCGAAGAAGTCAACTACAGCGGCGGCAACGCGGGACCTGCCCACGCGCAGATGTACGTGATGGGCACGCTGCTGCGGCATGGCTCGGAAGAACAAAAGCGCGAATACTTGCCGAAGATCGCTAGCGGCGAACTGCGCCTACAGGCCTTTGGTGTCACCGAGCCGGACGCCGGTTCGGACACGACGAGCCTGACGACGACAGCGACGCGCGACGGTGACCGCTACATCGTCAATGGGCGGAAAATCTACATCTCGCGCGTCCAGCACTCCGACCTCATGCTCCTGCTCGCCCGCACGACGCCGCAGGAGCAGGTGGAGCGGAAATCGCACGGCCTGTCCGTCTTCCTCCTTGATCTGCACGACGCGCGGGCGAACGGCCTGACCGTCGAGCCGATCCCGATCATGCTCAACAATGAGACGAACAAACTGACCTTCAAAAACGTGCCGATCCCGGCGCGCAGCCTGATCGGCGAGGAGGGGCACGGCTTCCGCTACATCCTCGACGGCATGAATGCCGAGCGCATCCTGATCGCCGCCGAGTGTATCGGCGACGGTCATTGGTTCGTCGAACGCGCGACACGGCGGGCGAAGGAGCGAGAAGTCTTCGGTCGCCCGATCGGGCAGAATCAGGGCGTGCAGTTCCCAATCGCGCGGGCGCACGTCAATGTCGAGGCGGCGGACCTGATGCGCTTCCGGGCGACAGAGAAATTTGACCGGGGCGAACCGTGCGGCGCGGAGGCGAACATGGCGAAACTACTCGCGGCGGACGCCTCGTGGGAGGCGGCGAATGCCGCGTTGCAGACCTTCGGCGGCTACGGCTTCGCGGCGGAGTACGACATCGAGCGCAAGTTTCGCGAGACGCGCTTGTATCAGGTCGCGCCGCTCTCCACGAACCTTATCCTCTCGTACGTCGCGGAGCACATGCTCGGCCTGCCGAGGTCGTACTGATGCTGCCGCTGGCGGGGATCACCGTCGTCGCGCTAGAGCAGGCCGTCGCCGTGCCGTTCGCGACGCGGCAGTTGGCCGATCTCGGCGCGCGCGTCATCAAGATCGAGCGGGTCGGTGTGGGAGATTTCGCCCGGCAGTACGAGTCCGCCGTCCGGGGGATGAGCGCGCACTTCGTCTGGCTCA
>JALYXG010000159.1 GCA_030947205.1 Chloroflexota bacterium | reverse complement strand
CCGACACGAGCGCGGGGAAGCATTTGCGCACCCGGATTGAGCAACTGGATAATCCCTTCCCTCGCCTCGATTATCATGTCTTTCAGGATCGCGGCCCAGCGAACGCCTATCTCGGCCCCATCAGCCCCGGTAGCCCGGAAGTCCGCTCCACGAGCGCGACCTCCGGTCAGACATGGAGCGACACGCCAATTGATCGGGATCGGAATCGCGGTTGGGGTTCGGACTACCTCTGGCATTCCAGCGCCGCGATACGCAGCAATGAGCAATGAGCAATGAGGTGAGGGATTGCCCCTCGTTGCTCATTGCTCATTGCTTCCCGAGAGGATAACCGCCTGAAAATATTGATGCTAAGTGCGGAGGTCGCGCCGTACGCAAAGGTCGGCGGGCTGGCCGATGTCGCCGGGTCGTTGCCGCTCGCGCTCGCGGACGCAGGGCACGAGATCGTCGTCGCGATGCCGCGCTACGCTTCGATTGACCCGTATCGCCACGCGCTCGACCCGCCAACAAACGGGTTCATGGTCACGCTCGGTTGGGGTACGTCGCATGGATTCGGCTTCTACGAGACCCGGATGGGTGCGGAGACGCTACCGGACAATGCGCGCCCCCGGATCATCTTCGCGGACAACACGATCCTTTTCGGCGCGCCGCAGGTCTACGGACTGGCGAATGACCACGAGCGGTTCTTTTTTTTCTGCCGCGCCGCGCTGCAGTGGTGTACCGAAAACGACTGGCGCCCGGACATTGTGCATTGCCACGATTGGCATACCGCCATTGCCGTCCATTGGCTGCGCTATACGATGCAGTGGGATCGCTTCTGGGACCGCACCGCGACGGTCTTCACGATCCACAACCTCGCCTATCAGGGCGTCTTTGGCGGCGATTACCTGCTCGGCCTCGCGGACATCAATGGCACGCAGATGCTGCCGATCGAGTACGCGCGGTTCGGCGGCGCGGCGAATCCGATGGCGCGCGGCATCGTCGAATCCGATCTCGTCAACACCGTTAGCCCCACCTACCACAACGAAATCTGCACGCCGGAAAGCGGCGAAATGCTCGACACGATCCTGCGCGAGCGGGGCAATGCGTTCGTCGGCATCCTCAACGGTATTGACGAGACGGTCTGGAACCCCGCGACGGACCCGGAGATTGCCGCCCATTATGACGCGGGGAACCGCGCGGCGAAGGCGCAGAACAAAGCCGCGCTCCAGCATGATCTCGGCCTCGACACCGACCCGCACGCGCCGGTGATCGGCGTCGTCTCGCGGCTTGTGGAGCAGAAAGGGTTCGATCTCGTCGCACGGATCGCAGATCGTATCGTGGACGAGGGCGCGCAATTCGTCGTCCTCGGAACCGGCGACCCAGCGATTGAAAATGATTTTCGACGAGTCGCGGCGCAGCGACCGAACCATGTCGCTGTGCGTCTCGGCTTCGATGCCCATCAGGCGTCCCGCATCTACGCCGGGAGTGACCTGTTTCTGATGCCATCCCGATTCGAACCGTGTGGTCTGGGGCAAATGATCGCGATGCGGTATGGTACACTGCCGATTGTCCGGCGAACCGGTGGCCTTGCGGATACCGTGACGGACTACGACCCTTCCGCGCATGCGGGGACGGGTTTTCTTTTTGACGTGTACGACCCGGAAGCATGTTTTGGGGCAGTCCGATGGGCGCTCGAAACGTACCGCAACCCGGCGGCATGGGAAATGCTGGTGTCGGGCGCGATGGCGCGGGACTTCTCGTGGGCGGCATCGGCGCGGCAATACATCGCCCTCTATGAGCGGGCGGTCGCGGTGCGTCACAATCCCAGCGCCTGAGCGTTGAAACGGTGGGCAACGGGAATACAAACGACTTTACGCACCTGCTATACTGTGGTGGGGGAGAAAAAGGAGAATGGGACGGGTATGAACGGAGTTGCTGTAGATCAGCGTGAGATCGTCGCGCTTGACGAGATCGTTGCCAATTTGCCGGAAGAGGACCGCGAGCTATTCAACCGCTTGTTCCATTTGAGCAGCACCGTCGGCGAACTGAATCCGCCGCAGACAATGCATCGGTGGATTGAGAAGTATTTCGGCTCGGTGGATGCGGTACGCCGCCAGAAGGTCGTCAAGGTCACGAATCGCTGGACATTGGAGAGCAGTCTCTTCAATGAACTGCGTGCGCACCGGCCATTGGAGGCGCGCATCCCGTCCGCCCTCGCCGAGGAGATCGCGCGCAGCCATCCCGATCCGTTCGATGACCCGGAGGCGAACACGCCTGAAGACGTTTTCGGGCGCATCCGCACTCCCCACGCGATCACCGCGTCGAACATCGCGAAATACGATGGCTTCCACGGCGTCGTCGTCT
Organism: Chloroflexota bacterium; assembly: GCA_030947205.1. GTDB lineage: Bacteria > Chloroflexota > Chloroflexia > Thermomicrobiales > JALYUS01 > JALYUS01. The sequence continues at coordinate 556 of JALYXG010000159.1, read as the reverse complement.
TCGACGAACACGATCCGCTCGCCTTTACCGAAGAAACGGTGATCGGTGCGGTAGACGCGGCGCTGGAGTGGTACCAGAAAGCGCACGAGACCGATGCGGACGCGATCTACCCGTTTTTCATGTGGAACTGCCTGTGGAAGAGCGGCGCGTCCATCCCGCACGGTCACGCGCAGATGAGCCTGACCAAGGGCATGCATTACGGCAAGGTTGAATTGCTTCGTCGCGCCGCGCTCCAGTACAACACGACGTTCGATCGCGACTACTTCGCCGATTACTACCGGATACACGAACAGCTCGGCCTTGGCATGGCGCACGGCGACGTGCGGATGATGTCGCATCTCGTCCCGCTGAAAGAAAAAGAGGTCATCCTCTTCGGCAAGCAGTTGGACGACGATCTCAAGCGCTCGCTCTATTGTGCACTCGCCTGCCTGACCGGCGATCTCGGCGTCACCTCATTCAACCTGACCATTGCGCTGCCGCCGCTCGCGGAGACGGGCGAGAACTGGTCGGACTTCCCGGTCGTCGTCCGCATGGTGGATCGGGGCGACCCGATGAA
>JALYXG010000146.1 GCA_030947205.1 Chloroflexota bacterium | reverse complement strand
GTTTCCCGCGCGCACCGCTCCCACGAAAATCGCGCCGCCTGCTCCGGCCCGGCGATAGCAAGGCGGGTGCGCAGGGCATCATCCGTGAGCAGCCGCACAAGCGCCGCGCCAATTGCTGCCTCGTCCTGTGGGTCCACGAGCAGGCCCGCGTCGCCGATGATCTCCGGCAGGCTCGTCGTGTTCGATGCGACAACCGGCACCCCATACGATAACGCTTCGAGCGCGGGCATACCAAATCCCTCATAGAGCGACGGAAAGGCGAAGGCGCCCGCGCCGGTATAGAGCGCGGGCAGATCATCGTCCGCTATGTAGCCCGCGAAGTGGACGCGATCTGTCAGCCCGCCCGCCGCCACCGCCGCGCGGATCGGCTCCGCCAGCCAGCCCATTCGCCCCACGATCATCAGCGTGTGCGGCAGGCCCGCATCCACGACCTGCCGGAATGACGCGATCAGCCTTTGGAGGTTTTTCCGCGGCTGTATGGTGCCGAGAAAGAGCACGTAGGGCCGGGAAAGTCCCAAACGATCGAGCGTCGCCCGCACACCCTCATCAGATGGCAGAGCCGTTATCGGCCGCACGCCGTGATGGACGACAGTGATTTTCGCTTTTGGCACAGCGAGCATCGCGACCAAATCATCCCGCGTCGCACCGGAAACCGCAATCACCCGCCGCGCCGCCCGGACGCTCCACCGCGTGGACCAGTCCAGATACCGACGCGACGCGGCGGTATGCGCCGAGGGGAAATGCAGGTAGCCGAGGTCGTGGATCGTCACGACCGTCGCGCGCGGATGGACGAGCGGCACGACGTGCGCCGGGACAAAGAGCAGATCCGGGCGGTCGCGCATCATCGCCCACGAAAGGCGGAGATGCGTCCACAAGCGCGGAAAAGGGATCGTCCGCCATTCCCAGCGCGACGGCAACGGCAGCAAATCGTCGGGCGGCGGGGCGGGCGCATAGAGCAACCACCGGTGCGGCGTGCCCATCGCCATCAGCGCGCGCAGCAGGAAAACGCTGTACTGCTCTGTCCCAGTGCGAAATGCGGGCAGCGTCCGGCTCGCATCTACGGCGATGGTTAGCGAACGCATGGCAGCGCGAGCAAGCGGTCGGCGACGGCGAGGACATCCGCCGCTTCGAGGATCGTCAGGCAGGGCGGAGCGGGCGGGCGGGTGAGCGAAAGATCGCCGCAGCCGAGGCAGGGGATGTCGCGCCGATCCGCCGTGATCGCGATGTGCCGCGCCGGATCGCCCCACGGCCCGTACTGCGCGACATCGGCGGGGCCGTAGAGATGGACGGTCGGCGTGCAAATGGCGACGGCGAGATGCAGCGAGCCGCAATCCGGCCCGAGGACGAGCGCGGCCCGCTCGTAGATCGCGCCGAGCATCGGGAAGTCGGTTTTCCCCGCGAGATCGAGCGCGGGATGGGCCATCGCCGCCGCAACCGCCCCCGTCAGCGCTTTGTCACCGGGCGCGCCCGTCAGCACAATCGCCGCACCGTGCCGCGCCGCGAGCGCGTCCGCCACTTGCGCCCACCGTTCCGGTAGCCACTGCTTGACGGGCGCGCCCGCGCTTGGGTTGATGGCGATCAGCGGCGTGTCCAGCCCCCAGCCGTCCAGCAATGCCGTCGCCTTCGTACGAGCCGCTTCCGGCACGCGAAAGAGCATCGGGTGCGCTTTCATCAACGTGATATCGTCGGCGGGTAGGGCGCGAGGCGGTTGCCCGGTCGCCCGCGCGATCAGGGCCTCGACGAGCAACAGATTTGCCCGTGCGGCGTGCATACGGGGAACAAACGGGAGCGCCTGCGTGAGCGCGGGCCGCGTGTCCGGGTGGTCGAAGCCGAGGACGAGCGGGATACGCGCGACGCCCGCCGTACCGCCGCCCCACCAGTGATCGGGCCGCAAGATCAGCGCGGCATCGTAATTCCCTTCCCGGAGATGTCGCGCCATGAACCAGAGGTCCACGTACGGTCGCACCGGGTGGGGCTTCGGGCCGCGTGTGATGCCGGGGAAGCAATGCGCCTCGACCGCGATCCCTTCCGGCCCATTATAGGCGACGGGGCAGGACGACGGATCAACATAGAGCGTCACCGCGACATCCGGCAGCGCCTCCCGCAGCCGGACGAGCGCCGGGGTGAGCATCAGGAGGTCGCCGAGATGATCGGGGCGAATGAGGACGACGCGGCGCACCGCCTCGAGCGGCGACGGCTTCCAGAGTTGCACAAACAACCCGCCCGCCCGCATCATCCCACGGCGCGCGAGGTACTGGGGATTGACGTTCAAAGAGTGGCTCCAACCAACTGATCGGCGGCGGCGCGCACCGCCCCGACCGTCACCGCGTCCATGCAACGTATCGTACCGCAGGTGCAGGCAAGCCTGCCACGCCGGAAGCAGGGCGACCACGGCACCCGCCCGACAACCATCATCCCCCGCCCGCCGTACAAGCCGTATTGCCGCGCATCCGTCGGCCCGAAGATGCAGAGCGTCGGCGTGCCACCGGCGAGTGCGCAATGGGTCGTGCCGGAGTCGTTACCGATGTAGAGCGTCGCGTGATGCGCCACCGCTTCGAGCATCCCGAAATCGAGTGTGCCCGTCAGGTCAACCGATGCGCGTCGCATCGCGGCGCGCACCTGTTGTACCGCGTCGGCATCCGTCTCCGCGCCGAGCAGCAGCACCGTGCCGCCGTGAGACTCCAGCAATTCATCCGCGAGGGCGGCGAAGCGCTCCGGCGGCCAGCGTTTCGGCATCAAAGCCATACCGGGATTGACGCCGCCGCCCGGATGGATCGCCCAGAGCGGACGCTGCCAGCCCCGCTCCGCAATCATTTCCGAAACCCGCGCGATGGCCTCGGCGGGTGGGCGATAGTCTGTCCCCTGCCCCGGCAGCGGTGGCGCGCCAATTGCGGCGCCGACACGCCCGTACAGATCCGCCTCGTGGATGGAATGATCGTCCGGCGCGATCGCCACCCGATCAGTGTAGAGAAAGCCGCGACCGCCGCTGTCCAGCCCGACGCGCCGCCGAATTCCCGCCAGTGCAACGAGCAATCCGAGTAGCGGCGAGCGATCCGGCACGAGCGCGCAATCGAAGTCCGCCGCCCGCAGCCGCCCCGCCCACTCTCGCACGTCACGCAAGCCAATCCGCGACGGCACCGCGAGCATCGCGTCCACATGCGGGTTGTCAAGGATGATCGTCGCGGACCACGCGCCCGTCGCGTATGTGACATGGCTAATAGGATATGCCGCCTTGATCGCCGCGAGCAGTGGCGTCGTGAAGAGTACATCGCCCATGCAGCACGGCTTGAGGACGAGCAGCCGCCGTGGCTCTGCCCAGCCCCCACGCGGCGGTCGTGTCAACGGCCAGCAGAGCATACGAAGCAGACGGCAGATTGCCCCAATCGCCGCATCTCGCGCTCGCTCCGACCACGCGATGTCGAGCGGCCACTTCTTCATACGGGCGGAGCAGGCTTCAGCCTGCAAATGATACGGCAGGCTGAAGCCTGCTCCACCGACGCAGATCCCTTCAACGGTCGCACAATAGCCCCCACCTCAAAACAGCAATGGATATCCTCCCCTTCCACCGTGGGGAAGCGGGTGCCCTCTGGGCAGTGGGGTTAGGGTTCCGGCGCATCGCCCACCGCAAACGTCAACTCGCCGCGCGCCGCAAGTTTGCCGTCCACCGTCGCGGTCGCCTGCCCTTTGCCGATGCCGCGCCGCATCGTGTCCAACGTCACGGCAAGGCGGAGTGTGTCGCCGGGTCGCACCTGCCGCTTAAAGCGCACGCCATCTATGCCGGCGAAAAAGGCCAACTTGCCCTTGAATTCGTCCATGCTGAGGAGCGCGACCGCGCCAACCTGCGCCAGCGCCTCGACGATTAGCACGCCGGGCATCACAGCGTACTGCGGGAAATGGCCGGGCACCCAGAAAGCATCGGCGCGCACATCCAGTTCGCCGACAGCGGATTTCCCTCGCTCCAACTCGACGATCCGATCTACGAGCAGGAAGGGCGCGCGATGGGGGATAATCGCCTCGATTGCCGTCCGATCAAGCATGCTGCACCTCGGTCCCACTTCCGACTATTCTTTCGTACGCGCCGACGCTTCATCGCGCCGCGCCGCCCGTCGCCGTGCAATCGTCTGACGGAGCCGCACCTGCCGCACGACGAAGAGC
>JALYXG010000137.1 GCA_030947205.1 Chloroflexota bacterium | reverse complement strand
GTCGAACTCGGCACAACCGCCGATGGCATCACCGTTTATTACGACCGCATGGCGAGCGAGGCGGACGGCGTGATCGTCGTCAACCGCGTCAAGGCGCACACCGCATTCCGGGGCGAGGTCGAGAGCGGCGTCGCGAAGATGATCGCGGTCGGCATGGGCAAGCGGCACGGCGCGGAGCAGATGCATTCCGTCGGCCTCGGCACGCACATCACGGACGCCGCCGCTATCGCTATCGAACGAGCGAATATCGTCGCCGGCATTCACATCGTCGAAAACGCGTACGAGCAGGTGCATACCGTTCGCATCTCGCGCCCCGACCAGATCATCGCCACGGATGCCGAATTGCTGAAACTCGCCAACACCCTGCTCCCCCGCGTGCCGTTCAACCAGTTGGACGTGCTGATCGTGGACACGATGGGTAAGAACATCAGTGGCACGGGGATGGACCCAAATATCATCGGCATGTGGCGGCGGTTCGGCGGCCCGAAAGTGCCCGATTTCACGCGCATCGTCATCCTCAATTTAACGCCGGAGACGCACGGCAACGCGATGGGCATCGGCTTCGCTGACTTCACGACGCGACGCGTCTTCGACCAGATTGACCACCACGCGCTGATGATGAATGCGATCACGGCGGAAGCAATCGCGGCGGGGAAGATCCCGCTGATCCGCGAGAACGACGAGGACGCCATCGCTTGGGCGATCCGCTCTGCGCTACGCGGCGTCGAGCGTGAGCCGCGCATCGCGCGCATCCACAGCACCTTACATCTCGATACCCTCGCCGTTTCGCCCGCGCTGCTCGATGAAGTGCGGGCGAATGACACCCTGGAACTTGTGGGCGAACTGGAACCGCTCCATGCGGACGAGAGCGGCCATCTGGTCGGAATGTTGGACGCGGCGCATTGACGCCGGGAGGAGTAGAGGAAGAATCATGCGGGAAAATCATGTCAAGCGCGCGCTGAAAGAGGGTCGGCCATCGGTCGGGACGTGGCTCAGTTACGGCGCGCCGCTCGCGGTCGAGGCGATGACAACCGTCGGCTTCGACTGGCTGACGATTGACTGGGAGCACAACGCGATTGACATCGAAACGGTCGCGCTGATGATGATGGCGATGCGCGGCACGGGGTGCGCCCCGATGGTGCGCCTGCCGCAGGGCCACCACGAAAACATCAAGCGCGTGCTGGACGCGGGTGCGTGGGGCATCGTCGCTCCGATGGTCAACACCGTGGAAGAATCGCGGCTGATCGCCCGCGCCGCCAAGCACCCGCCAACCGGTAACCGCTCGTACGGCGGCGGGCGGTACAACGCTTCGTTCGACGCCCAGCCCGGCGAATACAACCAGCGCTCCGACGACGAAATCTGCGTCATCATCATGATCGAGTCCCCTGAGGGGATCAACAACCTCGATGCAATGCTGGCGGACGGCGGCATTGACGGCGTCTTCGTCGGCCCGAATGACATGCTCGGCAACATGGGCGAAACGCCCGCGATGTGGTCGGAGGCGAAGGTTTTCCAGGAAGGGATGCAGCACATCCTCCAGACATGCAAGAAGCATCACGTCGCCGCCGGTATCCACTGCGCGGACCACAAGGCGGTGAGCGACCGGATCGCCGAGGGGTACCAGTATCTCGCCCTCGCCTCCGAGTCGCGCTTCATGCTCCACGAAGCAACCATCGAGGCGGCCTCTGTCAAGGGCTGGGCGCCGCGCAAGCAGTCGGAAGTGATCAAGTATTGAGGGCCGAGGACTAAGGACTAAGGACTAAGCGGGGTATTATCCACTTAGTCCATAGTCCTCGGTCCTTAGTCCTTCTAACTCACGGGAGGGCAGATGCCACAGTTCAAGGTTGTCCATACGAGTGCGCCGCCCGGTGCGCCGCTGGAGCAGGAACGCAAGGGGTTGGCGGAGTTCGCGGACTGCCTCGTGAGTTATGGGAATTTGACGACGCCGGAACAGTTGATCGAGCATTGCCACGACGCCGACGCACTGCTTGTGCCCGGCGCGCACTTCACGCGCGAGGTCATTGACCGTCTCGAACATTGCCGCGCGCTCGTCCGCTACGGCGTCGGCTACGACACGATTGATGTGCCCGCCGCGAGCGACCACAACCTGGTCGTCGTCAATATCCCAGACTTCTGCCTCCCCGAAGTTGCCAATCACGCACTGGCGCTCCTGCTCGACTGCGCGAAGAAGATCACGCGGCAGGACAAGTGGATGCGGACGGGCGCGTGGGGAGACCGAGCATCGGGCTACCGCGCGCCGTTCCTGTCGCCGATGGGGCCGATCCACGGCGAGACGGTCGGGTTGGTCGGGTTCGGGCAGATCGCGCGCGAGTTCCACCGCCGCCTCGTCCCGCTCGATATGCGCGTCATCGCCTACGATCCGTACGTCCCGGCGGAGCGCGCCGCTGCACTCGGCGTCGAGATGCTGTCGCTCGAAGACGTGATGCGCCAGAGCGATTACCTCTCCATCCACACACCGCTTCTGCCAGACACGCGGCACATGATCAATGCCGAGATGATCGCGCTGATGAAGCCAACGGCGTACCTCATCAACACCTCGCGCGGCCCGGTCGTGGACGAACCGGCGCTGATTGCCGCCTTGCAAAGCGGTGCGATCGCGGGCGCTGGCCTCGATGTTTTCGAGACCGAACCGCTCCCGAAGGACAGCCCGCTGATGCAAATGGAGAACGTTGTGCTCGTGCCGCACACGGCGAGTTACGCAGACGAGACCTTCGCGATCATGCACCGCCGCGTCGGCGAGGAGGCGGCACGCGCCTTGCGCGGTCAGATGCCGAACACGCCGGTCAATCCACAGATTCGCCCGCGTCTTACCTGGCTGAGTGAGTAGTCAGTCGTCAGTAGTCGGTAGTCCGTAGTCAGCGAGAAACGAAACGGGAGGTAGCATCGTGGCCGTAACCGCCAGTCCGGATGTGAGCGTCCGGCAGTCCGAACTCGAAAAACAATTCCCGCACTGGGAGAAGATCGGCGACTGCATTGATAACTTCATTGACGTTTTCGAGAACTACCGCCAGAGCGGCCACCCCGGCGGCTCGCGGTCGAAGCGGCATATGTTCGTTGCCCTCACCCTCGGCGGCTTCATGCGCTGGGACATCCGGCACCCCGAAAAGCGGTTCGGCGACCGCTACGTGCTCGTTGCAGGCCACACGGTGCCGCTCGTTTATGCGGCGCTCGCGGCCTACAATACGGCGCTGCACGCGAAGTTCGAGCGCACCGGTGACCAGCGCTATGGTGTTCCTGAGGCCCAGCGACGGCAGTTAATGTGGAACGACTTGCTCGGTTTCCGCCGGCACGACGGTCTCGCGGGGCACGCCGAGATGGAAGGCAAGACGCTCTTCCTGAAGTTCAACACCGGCCCGACCGGGCACGGCTCGCCGGCGGCGGTGGGCGAGGCCGTGGCGCTGAAGCGCGCGGGTGCGGCGGGCGTCAAGGTCTTCGCGGTGGACGGCGAGGGCGGCCTGACCGCCGGCGCGTCGCACGAGTCGAAGAACTCGGCGTGGGGCCTCGGCCTCGACAACCTGCACTATCTGATTGACTGGAACGACTTCGGCATTGACGCGATGGGGATCAGCGATGTCGTCAATGGCACGCCAACCTCGTGGTTCGAGCCGTACGGTTTCCGCGTCCACGGCACGGAGCATGGCTCGGAGTACGAGGCCGTGACGCGCGCCCTGCTCGAAACGATGGAGACGCCGAACCCGGATCATGTGCCGAACATGACGTGGTTCAAGACGATCAAGGGGCG
>JALYXG010000135.1 GCA_030947205.1 Chloroflexota bacterium | reverse complement strand
CGACCGTCGCGCCGAGGTCTTCGGCGAGGTCGAGCGCTTTCTGGAGGTTTGTCTGCTTTTCCGGCGTCAAATCGTCGGCGGTTCGGACAGTGACGACGATGAATTCCGCCTTCAGACCTCGCACGAGCCGCCACGCGTGCCGGATCAGCGTTTCCCCCACCGGCCGGTGATCCACACAGACCATCACCCGCTCCGTCGCCCGCCACGGCTCCGTGATCGCGTGATCGCCCATGTACGTTTCGAGTTTAGCATCCACACCCGCCGCGACGCGCCGCAGGGCGAGTTCCCGCAGCGCAGTGAGGTTGCCGGTGCGGAAGAAGTTTTCCAATGCCTGCGTCGCGCGCTCCGGGGGATAGATTTCGCCGTTGCGCAGCCGTTCCTGCAAGACATCCGGCGGTACGTCTACCAACTGCACTTCGCTGGCGGCATCGAGCACGCTGTCGGGGACCGTCTCACGCTGCCGGACGCCCGTGATACCCGCCACGACATCATGCAGGCTTTCGAGATGCTGGATATTCAACGTCGCGATGACATTGATACCGGCGGCGAGCAGGAGCCGCACATCCTCGTACCGCTTGGCGCGCGGCGAACCGGGCGCGTTGGTGTGCGCCAGTTCGTCCACTAGTGCGACGCGCGGGTTGCGCGCCAGGATCGCCTCCGTGTCCATCTCCTCGACGGTGACGCCCTTGTAGGTGATCGCCTTGCGCGGGATGATTGCCAATCCGCCGACCAGCGCTTCCGTCCCGGCGCGCCCGTGCGTCTCGACGAAGCCGACAACGATGTCCACGCCCTGCTCCGCGAGCCGGTGCGCCTCCTCCAGCATCGCGTACGTCTTCCCTACCCCCGGCGCGGCGCCGAGATACAGGCGCAGATCTCCCCGCCCGTTCGCGTGGTAGGGCAGATGTTCCTGCTCGCGTATCCGCGCGAGCAATTCATCGGGATTCGGACGACGCGGTTCATCCGTCATCAGAGCGTTCCTATTCCCTTTCCTAGCCTTCCGTGGGCACCGCCCCGCGTATCTCCCAACATGCCACAGCCCATTGACGCGCGGCTCTCCCAAGGTACCGAATCATGCATGAGCGCCCACGCTTTCTTGTCGCGAGCGCCCATGCATACCGCCTCGGTCACTAGGGGATTAAGCGAATCGTCACCATGGAATGCGCGAAAAGCATCATACCCCTGCGCGCGATTACCGATTCACCACTACTTCTTGTCCTTCTTGTCCTTCTTGTCTCTTTTATCTTTCTTGCCTTTGTTGCCCATTTTCTCACCCCCTTTCATTGCGCATCATTGCCCGGCTGACCCCACGATGCAATTCGATTGATGTTTCCCCCGTTCCTGGCCTGCATGCGACACGTCCCGCAGCAGGCATCAACAGTTTCGCGTGATGATCGAGGAATAGAGCGCCTTGAGCGCGGACAGTCGCACGCTCAGTCTGACGGTCAAACCGGAACGGCATGGGCGGCAAGGCGGGTCGTTACCCATGCCCCGTCACAAAGTGCGTTTCTCACCCAGGCAGGTTCGGCTTGCCAAAGGTGGCATCGAGCGCCAGGTTGAGCTTGAGGACGTTAACGCGAGGCTGGCCGAGGATGCCGAAGGTGCGTCCGTCGGTTTGCTGATTCACGAGCTTCTGCATTGCCTCTGGTGTGACTTGCTGCCCCGCCTGCTGCCGGTTCTGGACGATCGCGTTCACCTGCAAGCGTGCCGACTCCGGTGTGATATGCGGGTCGAGGCCGCTGGCGGACGCCTCCACGAGGTCCGCCGGCACCGTCGTCGCGTCCGGGAAACTGGATTGTATTCCGGCAACATTCGTCGCGATCGCGTCGTGCTGCGCCTTGCTCGTCTGCGAAAGATTGGACGCGGCGGACCCGCTACTCCCCGCGTCGTACGGCGCGGGCGTGCCGGAACTGGCGATCGCGGACGGCCGATTCTGGAAGTAGAACGGTTGATACTTGGGATCGAGCGCCTGCCCGATCAGCGACGAGCCGACCGGCTGACCGTCCTGCGTGATAATCGAGCCTTGGGACTGCCGTGGGAAGGCGATCCGCGCGATCCCCGTCATCACGAGTGGCGCGACGACGCCGAGCGCGAGCGTGAAGATGAGCATCGCGATCAGCGCGGTCTTGAAATGGCCGAGCGCGCCGGGCGTCTCGATCGGCCGCTCCTCCTCGTCCCGGCTCCGACCGAGCGCGAACAGATTCGCGTCGCGCTCCTCCTGTTGTGATGTTTTCATTTTCATTGCCATCGCGAGAACCCTTTCTTCGCTCACTCCCCTTTTTGTCCTTTCCTTGCGGGAAAGGAGCGGGGGCGCTGTTCTTACGTCAAATGCAGCACGGTCAGGATGACGTCAATCAACTTGATGCCGACGAACGGCGCGACGATGCCGCCGAGACCGTAGATTGACAGGTTGCGCCGCAGCGTGACCGCCGCCGGTTCGGCCCGGTATTTCACGCCGCGCAGCGCGATCGGGATGAGCAGGACGATGATCAGCGCATTGAAGATGATCGCGCTCGAGATCGCGCTCTGCGGCGTCTTGAGGCGCATCAGGTTCAACTGATTCAACTCCGGGTACGTCACGGCGAACATCGCGGGCAGGATGGCGAAATATTTGGCGATATCGTTGGCGATGCTGAAGGTCGTCAGCGAGCCGCGCGTCATCAGCAGTTGCTTGCCGACGGCGACGATGTCGAGGATCTTGGTCGGGTCGGAGTCGAGGTCCACCATGTTCCCCGCCTCCTTCGCCGCCGCCGTGCCGGTATTCATCGCCACGCCGACATCCGCCTGCGCGAGGGCGGGCGCGTCGTTCGTGCCGTCGCCCGTCATGCCGACGAGCCGCCCCTCCGCCTGCTGCTCGCGGATGATGCGAATCTTGTCCTCCGGCTTCGCCTCGGCGACGAAATCGTCCACCCCCGCCTCCCGCGCGATCGTCGCGGCGGTGAGCGGGTTATCGCCCGTAATCATGATCGTGCGGATGCCGATCCGGCGCATGTCCGCGAACCGCTCGCGGATGTTCGGCTTCACGGTGTCTTTGAGATAGATGACGCCGAGCACCTCGCCGTCGTCCATCACGGCGAGCGGCGTGCCGCCCTCCCCGGCGATCCGGTCGGAGACGGCCTGCAAGTCGGCGGGCGGTTTCGCCACCTGCCGGAGTACGGCGTCCACCGCACCCTTCATCGTGCTGTGGCCGTTCATCCTGATCCCGCTCATTCGCGTCTCGGCGGTGAAGGGGAGAAATTCGGCGGTATCGAGCATCCGGCGGTCGGGCGCGAAGCCGCGTTCCTCCGCCAATGCGACAATGCTCTTGCCCTCAGGCGTGTCGTCCGCGAGCGAGGAGCGCAGGGCCGCGTCGGTCACTTCGCGCTCCGTGTGCCCGCCGACGGGGATGAATTCGGCGGCGAGCCGGTTGCCGTAGGTGATCGTGCCCGTCTTGTCGAGGAGCAGCACGTCAATGTCGCCCGCCGCCTCGACCGCGCGGCCCGAGGTGGCGAGGACGTTGCGCTGCACGAGCCGGTCCATCCCTGCGATGCCGATGGCGGAAAGGAGTGCGCCGATCGTCGTCGGGATGAGCGCGACAAGCAGCGCGATCAGCGATGTGACGTTGACCGCCTGGCCCGAATAGATCGCGAAGGGCTGGAGCGTGACGACGACGATCAGGAAGATCAGCGTCAGGCCGGAGATGAGGATGTTGAGGGCAATCTCGTTCGGCGTCTTCTGCCGCGCCGCGCCCTCGACCAGGGCGATCATCCGGTCGAGAAAGGTTTCGCCGGGGTTCGCCGTGATCTCCAGCAGGAGGGCGTCGGAGATGATCTGCGTGCCGCCCGTGACCGAGGAGCGGACATCGGTGCCCGGCTCCTTGAGGACGGGCGCGGACTCGCCGGTAATCGCCGCCTCCGAGACGTACGCCACGCCCTCGATCACCGCACCGTCGCCGGGGATGATGTCGCCCGCCTCGACGCGCACACGGTCGCCGCGCCTGAGTTGGCTCGCCGGGACAACCTCGATCTCGCCGCTCGCGGCGACGCGCCTGGCGGTCGTGTCGCGGCGGGTGCGCCGCAACGAGTCCGCCTGCGCCTTGCCGCGCCCTTCCGCCATCGCCTCGGCGAAGTTGGCGAACAGGACGGTGAACCAGAGCCAGACCGAGATGGCGAAGACGAACGAGAGCGTCGCGACGCCCCCCGCGATCAGCCCTTTGATAAAGACTACCGTCGTGATGACCGCGCCGACCTCGACGACGAACATCACCGGGTTGCGCGTCTGGAGGCGCGGATCGAGCTTGGTGAACGAGCCGACGAACGCCCCCTTGATGATCTCCGGCGTCCACGCGCTCGTCGCGGGCTGCCGCTTCTCCGGCGTCTCCGGCGCGCTTGGTTCGAGTGTTGCAACCGACATTGGTGTCCCCCTCTCCTTTCCGTTAGAACAACTTGCCGGCGCGCAGCAGCAGTTGCTCGACAATCGGGCCGAGCGCGAGCGCAGGGATGAATGAGAGCGCGCCGACGAGCAGCACCGAGCCGTCGAGCAGGCCGACGAAGAGCGGTCCGGTGGTCGGCAGCGTGCCGGCGCTTTCCGGCACGCGCTTCTTGGCGACCAGCGACCCGGCGATGGCGAGTACCGGCAGGATGGCGAGGTAGCGCCCGATCCAGATGCCGACGCCGAGCATCGTGTTCCAGTAGTTCGTATTCGCGCTCAGCCCTGCGAAGGCGGAGCCGTTATTGCCGATCGCCTCGGCCCACGCGTAGAGCATTTCCGAGAGGCCGTGCGGCCCGGCGTTGGTGAGCGACTCGGTCCCGGCGGTGATGACCGACGAGATGCCCGCGCCGATCAGCAGCCCGAAGGCGGCGAAGAGGATGTACAGCGTCGCCATCTTCATCTCGTACGCCTGGATCTTCTTGCCGAGGAATTCCGGCGTCCGCCCGACCATCAGGCCGCCGATGAAGACGGCGATGATCGCGTAGATCAGCATGCCGTTCAGGCCGACGCCGACACCGCCGAAGATCACTTCGCCGAGCATGATGTTGAACATCGGCACCATGCCGCCGAGCGGCGAGTACGAGTCGTGCATCGAGTTAACGGAGCCGTTCGACGTGACGGTGGTCGTCACCGCCCAGATCGCCGACGGCGCGATGCCGAAGCGGACCTCCTTGCCTTCCATGTTCCCTTGCGCCTGCGAGACGCCCGTGTCCACGAGCGTCGGGGCGGCAGCCTGCTCGGCGGGATACACGACCAGAATCCCGGCAATGTAGATGATCGCCATCGCGACGAAGACGATCAGCCCCTGGCGGAACTTGCGCACATACCGCCCGAAGAGGAAGGGGAAGGCCGCCGAAAGGCTGATGATCGCCCACGTCTCGACCAGGTTGGAGAAGGGCGTCGGGTTCTCATACGGGTGCGCGGAGTTGGTGTTGAAGAAGCCGCCGCCGTTCGTGCCCAGTTGCTTGATCGCCACCTGGAAAGCCGCCGGGCCGCGTGCGAGCACCTGCTGCGTGCCGTCGAGCGCGCTCGTCACGGTCGGATAGCCGGCAATCGTCTGCACGACGCCCTGCGACATGAGGATCACAGAGACGAGGACGGCGATTGGGAGCAGGATGTAGAGCGTACCTCGCGTCAGGTCCACCCAGTAGTTGCCAATCGTGCTGACATTGCGCCGCCGCCAGGCACGGCAGAAGGCGACCGCGATCGCCATGCCCCCGGCAGCAGAGATGAAGTTCTGCACGGTTAGCCCGGCCATCTGCGAGAAGTACGAGAGCGTCGTCTCGCCACCGTACGCCTGCCAGTTCGTATTGGTCACGAAGGACATCGTCGTATTGAAGGCGAGGGGCGCGTCCATCCCCTTGAAGTGCTGGGGGTTGAGCGGCAGATGTCCCTGCACCTGCAAGAGTACAAATAAGATGACGAAGCCCATGATATTACTTGCGAGGAAAGCGAAGGCATAGGTCGTCCAGCGCATCTCCTTTTGCGGATCGGTGCCGATGGCGCGATAGAAAAGCCGCTCCGGCCTGCCGAAAACCTTGCCGAGCAAGGTCGGCTGCCCGGTGTAGACCCGATAGTAGTAATCGCCGAGCGGCTTCGCCGTCGCGAAAATGAGCGCAACCGTGATGATAATCTGGAGCCAGCCGTTGAACGTCATCGCACCCCCCTAGAAGGCTTCCGGCCGGATCAGCGCGTAGAACAAATAGCCCGCGAGCAGCACGCAGATCACGAGCAGGACAATATCGGGTACACCCATCTCTCTACATCCTTTCCGCAGCGACGACGAATCCGTAGGCGAGTGCGCCGAGGACGATCATCACCAAGATAATCAGGGCTTCACGAAGCATCTTTTTCTCCTTCCAAGCATGACGAATGATCCAACGAAGGTACGCATCCGAGCGGTCAGGGCAGCGCCCCGCGCGTGCTGTGGTAGATGCCGTACTGGCGCGCCAGGAACGAAACGCCGATGAACATCACGCCGAGGAGCGACGCGACCCAGGTGAGGGTGATCGCGGCATTCTTCGTTTCGGGCTTCTTAAAGGCGGGGATGCCATTCGAGATCGCCTCGACGCCGGTCAGGGCTGTACATCCATTCGCGAAGGCGCGCAGGACGAGGAAGAGACCGACCGATTGCGTCGCCGCGACCGCCTCGCGCGGCGCCCCCGTCGCGGCGGCATCGTCGGTCAGGACGCGGAACAGGCCGACGCCAATCAGGACGAGGATGCTCACAATGAAGAAGTAGGTCGGCAGCGCGAAGATATTCCCCGATTCCCGCAGGCCACGCAAGTTGCCGAGCATGACGATGACAAGTGACGCGAGACAGAGCGGCACGGTATATGACGCGAGCGACGGGAAGGCGGAGGTGAGCGCGAGCACGCCCGCCGAGACGCTGACCGCGACATTGAGGATGTAATCCACCATCAGCGAGCCTGCCGCGATCAGGCCGGGAATCGTGCCGAGATTCTCGCGCGCCACGATGTACGACCCGCCGCCCGGATAGGCCGGGATTGTCTGACGATAGGAGATCGAGACGAGGGCGAGCAGGGCGAGGATGGCGAGCGAAATCGGCATGACGTAGCGGAATGCCGCCCCGCCCCCGAAGACGAGGATAACGAGCAATGCCTCGGTACCATACGCGACGGAGGCGAGCGCGTCCGAGGCGAGAATCGCGAGCGCCTTCGTCTTCGTCAGCCGTTCGTGCGCCGCACCGGCGGTCGGGATCGGGCGACCAATCAGGAGGCGCTTGATGCCCGTCGCGGCGCGACTGAATCCCGTCGTTGGCAGGCCGGCAGCTTCGCCCATCACATAATGGTCCGGCGTCACCTCGGTGAAGGCGCGGGATTGCGGCCGTAGGACGCGCACATAGTGGTTTCCCGGCAGCGCGCCGCGCCGCTCCTCGTGCCAGTTGATTTCGGGCATTGCACCACGCGCGGAGGCATCATTGCGCTCCGTGCGCACCTTGCTCATCACGTCCATCCTCCAGGGGAGTACTCATCAGCATCTATTGCGGGTAGGAAACCCGTCACGAAAACGGTCAGCGCTTTACGATGCGTATTTCCCCTCGGTCGTCCGCGCGCGCTCCTCAGCATGCGACCCGGCGAGCGCAGGATTCACCGCAATGACCTGGAGTGTCGAAAAGGGAGCGACCGCAATCGGTTCGGCCA
>JALYXG010000115.1 GCA_030947205.1 Chloroflexota bacterium | reverse complement strand
TCCTGCAAGCGGTTGACGCGGAAATGGTACGGCATGCCGACGGCGCCCTGCTCCACGAGGTGCTTCATGTAGCGCATTGCCGGGACGAAGCGGTAGGTGAAGGCGGTCATGTTGACGACGCCCGCCGTCGTCACCGCCGCGACCATCGCCTCGGACTCCTCGTAGTTGAGGCCGAGCGGCTTCTCGCTCATCACATGCTTGCCCGCGTGCGCCGCTGCGATGGCAATCGGCATATGCAAGTTGTTCGGCGTGGCGATCACGACGGCGTCAATGTCGTCTTGCGCGATCACCTCGTTCCAGTCACCGTAGGTGCGCATCACGCCGGACGCCTGGCTGGCGTTGGCGAGCGCCTGCGGGTTCGGGTCGCAGAGCGCGACGACCTCGCCCTGCGGATGCGTGCGAATCCCCGGTATATGGTTCTGGACGGCCACCCCGCCCGTCCCGATCATCGCCACACGGACCATTATCGTACCCCTCTCGCTATTGTCGCCTCCGAGTGCCGTAGCGCCATCGAGTGTCGCACGCGGCGCAAATGGGCGTCAATCGTGAAGATACATGGGAAGAACGCCGAGGTATATCCGTTATTCAGGAATCAGCAGATCATCGGTAAGAGTGAGCAGCAGACGGAGCGCTTCATCGAAAGAAATAAATATCGCGCGTGTTGTGTTCGCCAGCGCGTGGTAGTCCTCAGATGCTCGCCTAGCGATCTCAGGATCTCTGAACGCCGTACGTGACACAGGGACATCCCGCGCTCGCGCCTTCTCGATGAGGAATGCCGCGATACTCGACCGATCTAATGACGTTCCCGATTGCAGGATCACCGCAATGTCGAGGAGGTCCTGCCTACGAGTACGGTTGCAAAGAGGTTGCTGTAATAGCGCTCGGAGCTTTTCGGCGATGATGTCTTCAAGGCTGCTCACGCGTAGTTGATGGGTAGCATCTATGAGCACTTGTATGTCAGCGCAAACAGGTTCATTCAGGCTAATCTCAATGGGAATGACCGTCATGCTCGGTCGTTGACTGTCTATCCGTGCACGATTGCGATCATCGTCTTCCAAGGCATAGCCAATCTTCGCGGTAAGCGTAACAAAGGTTTTCCCTTCGCCGGGTGGTTGTCTCGAAACGGAATGTACGGAAAAGGTAATGCCGAGTAGTCGCCCAGTCCCAGAAAGAGACCGCTCCAGAAGCCGTTGCAAGATACGCTCGTCGAAATCATCGGTAAGTGCCCGCATATCGGCAGAGAAATCAAGATCAACAGTGCTACGGTTCGGTTGCCATATGAAGTCGAGGGCATTCCCACCCTTGAAAACGAGAATCCCACTGAGCCGTTGGGAAGTCGCTATTGCACGGAGAATGCCATACTGGGCGAAGCGTTGTCGTGCTTCAGTAACCGATGTGTTATGCCGATTAGCCCAGGACGAGATCGTAGCGAATGACCCAGGATAATTGACAGTCATCCAATACCTTCTCGTAACACATTGGTCGGGACGTTGATAGACAGGTTCCATCGCTCATTGAATGTTGGGGAATATGGCTCCGATGCGGAGAGCTTACTTGAGCCTCCTCGACTCGCGTGCGCTTGCCATCTCGCCAGTTGTGGATGCGCGAGTTCGAGTTCCTCCAAAATAAATCCGGCTCGTTGACGCAGCACTTTGATATCGAAGCGATCGACGTATACGGTCAGTAGCTGTACGTCCAGCGTATCGCGTGCAGCGACCCACGCTTTCAGGACATTAGTGAGGCCACCGGAAATCACCGGCTGTACCAATCCATCAAGCAGCGTTCGCTCAGGGGACGTCACACGGACCGGATATCCGCGAGGGCGGTACTCGTGAATGCCAAAATACCGGGCGAGTTTCGTCCCAGTCCATCGGACTGGTTGGCCGAGGATATGGGAGGGGCGGCGTCCACGGATCAGTGTTAGTCCTTCCCAGTCATCAATATTCGTCCCTGGTGGTAACATATCTCCGATTCCATCGGTGGGCACGAATGTCGTGATTACTTTCGGTAGATCATCAGTTAACCCGTGGAATACGAGAGCGGAGAGGTGACTCAATGCCGCATAGGGTTGTATTTCCATGAGGATTTCGTTCTCTTCAACCGCACTCGACCGAGCATATGGCACGGTTACCTGATAGATGTTCTTGAGGGACGGAATAGCACGAATCTCGCCACGTCGCTCCATTTGGCGAAGGAGAGGGTGAACTGTAAGGACAGACAGAGGGGGTTTACTCCAGCGGCGTTCGGCTAGCGACAAAGCGGAAGTTGCCCGTCGCAGGAGTACGGTGGCTCGCCAATCGGAAAGGACCCGCCGATTCTCGTCAGCGAGTCGTTGGAGGATAGCAATAGAAGCATTCGTTTTGGGCCGTTGTACCATTGATGTCTCTACTACGCGTAAGATTGCGTCCTTAGGACGCAATCTTACGCGTGGAAGGGATATTTGTCAATACCTCCTCCAAACTATCCTCGAACATGCGACCTGACAGAGAAGGGCAAAAAACAAGAAAGGGCGAGAGAGCGATGCAGAGTGAGGTCATCTTCCACGTTCCTTGCGTGGCAAGCAGTGGCATATCGGCGGGCGGTGTACCGCCTCACATACCATACGCGGTCAGGTTGCCGCTGCCATCGGTGATGTACACGATGCCGTTGACGACGATGGGGCTTTCCCAGTGGATGCCGCCGATGGCGTCATGCCAGAGTTCGTTGCCTGTCGCGGCGTCGAGCGCGTGGATCACGCCGGCGCCCGCGTAGTAGACGACGCCATTGGCGACGATGGGTGAGGTACCGCCCGCCGCATTCTGCCAGAGTGGGTGCAGGCTCGGCATGCCGTCGCTGCCAACGGTCACTTGCAACGCGGAAATGCCGACATTGTTGGTCACGATCACCCAGACCGTCTGATCCGCCGGGTTGATCCAGACCGCCGGGGCGGTGAGCACCTGCCCGCCCTGCGGCACATTGACGAGCGGGCCAATCTCGCCGCCCGTGTGGCCCTGCCCACCCTGCCCGCTGAGGTCATCGAGGTTGAGCAGCCGCAACTTCGCGTCCTTGCCGCCCTGCACGGCGAGGTGCACGACTGCGCTGTTCGGGAGCGACGGGAGGATCACCGGGGCGGTGCTGCCGAGGTCCGTGTCCCGGCTCGTCAGCGCCTCGAAGTTGGGCGGCGTGTAGGCATCGAGCGGGCCGCCATTCGCGCCGGTGCCGTCCGGGTTGAGGGCGATAACCGACTCGCCCCAGTTATGCGCCCCGTCGTATTGGCCGTTGCCTGTCACGGTGTAGATCTTGTCCGTGTCGGGGTCGTAGACGACGCCCTGCCGCACCCAGATCGCGGTCTGCAGCGCA
>JALYXG010000035.1 GCA_030947205.1 Chloroflexota bacterium | reverse complement strand
CATCACCACCCGAAGTTCGACTTCGACGAGCGCGCCCTTGCTATCGGCGTCGAGATCATGGTCGGCGCGGCTCTGCGCTATCTGAACGAGCATGCCGGGTAGCGCAGTGGAGTGTCGCTGCGTAGGTTGTGTAGCATAGGCTGATGAACAGTAACACCTTCATCCGTGGCGCAGGTTTCCGGGTGCCCTCCGGGCGGCATGCCGGGCTCACAGGTTGAAACCCTGCGCCACCAAACTAATACCCAGTGAAGTTGTTACTGTTCATCAGCCTATGCTACCGAAATTACGAGGGATGATCTTGGCAGAAATGCACGCGCTGCTCATTGATTTCCACAGTCATTACTACGATCCGTCGTGGTTCCCGACGGAAACGCCACCCGGATTCAGCGCAGCGTTCGCGCGGGCGCAGGCATTGCTGACGGACATTGACGCGCAACTGGTGGCGATGGATGCGGCGGGCATTGATATGAAGGCACTCAGTGCGCCGCTCAGTACACTCGTCGGGCCGGGTGCGGAACCACCGGTCTCGCTGACAACGCGGATCAATGACCGCTTCGCGGCACTCGTGGCGAAGCATCCCGCCCGGCTGCTGGCGCTGGCGACGATTGATCCGTTCGGCGGCGATGCCGCGGCGCGTGAAGTGGAGCGGGCGATTATCGGCCTCGGTCTGGGTGGCATCTGCCTCGATTGCGCGCGGGGCGAACGGTTCCTCGACGCGGCGGAGTGCCGACCCGTGCTCGAAGTGGCTGCGGCACTCGGCGCGCCGGTCTTCGTCCATCCAGTCAGCCCGGCGGGATACACAGCGCACCTCGCCCCGCACGGTCAGGTCGGCATTTTGATGGCACGCGGGACGGAAGCGGCGGCGAGCGTGCTGTCGCTCGTTCGTAGCGGCATATTCGATGCGCTGCCGACCCTGCGCGTCGTCATCCCGATGATGTCCGCATCCATTCTCCTCTTCGCCGGGATGCTCGACCACGAGGGAGGCCACGAAGAACTGACCGACCCACCGCCGAGCGCGGCGATCAAGCGGCTCTTTGTAGACACAATGGGCTTCGACTCGGACACGATTCGCTTCGCGGTCGCGACGGTTGGAGCCGATCACGTTGTCATGGGTAGCGACTGGCCGATCATGCCGATCCCGACGCGCGCCAAGGTAAACGCCGCCCTCGCCACCGCCGGGCTGACGGCCGAGGAGCGCGACGCGGTGCGCGTCGGGAACACTCTCCGCCTCCTTCGCCATCGGTAAGCAATGCGCGAAATGAAGCCCGGCGGCGCGAATTTGCGGAAAACCTTGTGCCAGCAACAAAACTATGCAATACTATCAACGATGCGCGTGGTTCGCCGCCCGGATCGGTTTCTTTCCCCCGCCTTGAGCGGGCGCGGCAATTCTGCCGCGTGCAGACAGACAGGTAGTATGCGCCCGTACGTTCATCACAGTTCATCCTCCCGCTCAACGACCTCACGGCGCAGCGCATCTCGCTCCCTTCCTTCATCATCCCATGCACATGTCGGCACGCGCACCCGCGCGGAACATGCGGAGATCGCCCGCGCGTCATCGGCGTGGGAGCATGAGGTCGCGCGCGGTCTCCAGGCATTCGTCGGCCAGACGATCCCGCTCGCCGCGCATGAAGGCCTCGCCGTCACGCACGTTTTGAATCTCGCGGAGGATGAGACCTTCGCCGGGTGGTACAATTGGCGCGGCATTACCAACCCGGACATGGTACTGCTCGGTGTGCTTGAAGGCGGGGCGGACGATGGCGCCAGGGCCACGATTGCTGTGGACGCCAAGCTTTCCGCACGGTCGAGCAAGACGCAGGTGCTCACCGAAACCCTCGCGCTCCTGCTCGAACCCTTCCAACCGCTCAGTAATCTTGTGGATGCACTCCTTGGCCCGGGCGCGAGCGAGCAACTCGTTTTGCGCAATGGTTTCCATGTCGTGCGCGGTGCCGCGACGACGATTGGCACGGCGGCGAAATCCACCCGCGCACTGCTCGATCCCGAGTACGCCGCCGAATTCGTGGCGACGCGCCCGGTTTCGCTGCGCCCTCGCCATCACCGTGCACACGCCGAACCGGCAGCAGTCGCCGCATTGCCGCGCGCGCACGCCGCTCCCGCACGCAAGACCACCACCACACCCGTCGCTGATGGCATGGCGCTTTTCACCGAGACGGTCTGGTCCCTCGACCGCATTGCATCTGCAGGGATCGAGATGCCGGAGCCGAAGGGTATCTATCGGATGGACGATGTGCTGGCGCTCGCTGACGAGGCCGGTGCGCCCGCCGAAATCATCATCCTCGGCACGCACGGTGGCGAGCGCATCGCGCAGGCGGCTGTGCTCGGCCCGAAACGCGCCCTGCCGGACGATGACGCCGTGCGCGCCTATCTCGCGGACCTCCGCGCGACGAAGGGCGGCGCCTTCCGCGTTGTGCCCCCCTTCCGCGTCATTGTCGGCAAGCATGACACCCTGCCGGTGCTCGGAAACCGCCGCACCGTCGTCCTCCCCACGGCATAACCGGTGGTGGCGGGCTGATGAACCTTAACAACTTAACTCGGTAATGGTACGATGATCGGAACCGCAGCATGGAAAGGAGCCGATCATGCACCGACGCACCCTCGTTCTCACCGAGACGCAGCAGGCGGC
>JALYXG010000028.1 GCA_030947205.1 Chloroflexota bacterium | reverse complement strand
GTTCGTCTCCGCCGAACCGATCGCGACACGCGTCCGGGGTCGCAAATCGCCGGAGGAGCGCAGGCGCATCATGCACGCCTGTGAGGAGACGGAGCGGCTGTTCGCGGAGATGACCGAATGGGTGCAGGTCGGCACGACTGAGCGGGAGATTCAGCAGTTTTTGCACCGCCGCTGCCGCGAACTTGGCTACGGCCTCTCGTGGGAAAAGGAATATAATCCGACTGTCACGGCGGGCGACCAATCGCCCATTGGCCATGTCGGCCCGACGGAGAATGCTGTCGAGAAAGGCAAACTGCTGCGCCTCGATTTCGGCATCACGATTGACGGCTACTCCTCCGACATGCAGCGCACCTGGTACTTCCTCGCGGACGACGAGACCGATGCGCCGCCGCCGGTGAAGCGGGACTTCGAGATTGTGCAGCGGGCGATCATGGCGGGGTTCGCGGCGGTGCGCCCCGGCATCCCCGGCTGGCGGGTAGACGAGGCGGCGCGCGATTTCTTCGAGGAGCGCGGCAAGGAGTGGCACTTCGGCCTCGGCCACCAACTCGGCCATGTCGCACACGATGGCGGGGGCGGCTTCTACCCTCGGTGGGAGCGGTACGGCGAGAAACCGAATGAGATCATCGAGGTCGGCCAATGCTACGTCCTCGAAATCGGCACCTTCGTCGAAGGCTACGGCATGATCGCGCTCGAAGACGACCTGGAAGTGACTGAGGAGGGCGCGCGCTGGTTCATCCCGCCGCAGACGGCGCTGTACCTCGTGCGGAAGTGAACGGAATATCGCGGTGTCGGTGGCGGCTGGGAGCAGAGCGGCACCAAATACTCAACGGCGCGCTATTCGACGGATGATAGTCACAATTCACACTTTTTCACCGTTGACATCTTTGTGGGATGGAATCATGCTTTGCGATGGGCAGGGAAAGGGACAGTTTACATGCGATTTGGGCGCGTAACGGGTATCATCGCGATCCTCTCGATGCTGACAATGAGCGCAATCGCGACGCCCGTCGCGGCGGCAACGACGTACACGGACCCACAACAGCGGTTCAGTTTCACCATCCCGGATGGCTACACGCCGACGACAGCGCAGTTGACACCTCCGGTCGTCGCGGGCTTCGTTGCCGCCAGCCCGGCGGGCGCGAACTTTACTATCCAGGTGCGCGACGTAGCCGGATCGCTCGACGACACGACCGCCGAGTTCCAGAAGCGGTACGCGTCGGGAACGGACAGCCAGCCGGGGCCGAACGGTGTCCAGTCGCTCACGCTCGGCGGTCAACCCGCGAAGCAGTTCGACTATTTCACGAGCGCGCAGGGCACGCGCTTCCACATTTCCCAGGTGATTGCGGTCCACGGGAAGGCCCTCTATATCCTGATCTTCAACGCGCAGGAGGGCGACTATGACACGCTCATCAGCCAGACGGGCGTCGTCTTGTCATCGTTCACCTTCCTCGCTGCCGCGGCGAACGGGCCAAACGCGCAGGTGTCGAATGGCTCCGCGACCTACAGCGATCCTCAGGGGCGATTCTCGTTCACGGTCCCGATTGACTTTCAGAGCGTGGACCCGGGGAAGACCGTCTTAACGTTCGAGGCGCATACCGCGAGTGGGAATATTGCCGCGTTGTTCTACATGTATGCGGACCCGATTGAGGGCGGGCAGGCGCCATCCTTCAACAAGGACGTTGCGTACGAGCGCGACTTTCTCATCACAGATCGGAAGTACACGATCCTCTCCGAGCAAGGATTGACCCTCGGTGGCGTACCCGCATACCGATTCGATGTCACACGGACGAATGCGGACGACGGCACGCGCGTTCGGTCCGCCTTCACCTTTGCGTCCACCGGCGGGATCGCCTATCAACTCACATTTGTGACGACCCCATCGCGATTCGATGAATTTGCCGGACGACTGCAAGCGCTGCTTTCATCGTTTTCCTTCGGCGCGACGCCGAACCCGGTGACACCGCCATCCACGCCACCGACCGCACCAGCAAAGCCCGCTCTACCGGCGCCGGCGAACTCGCCGCCTGCGAATCCCCCGCCCTCCGCACCGCCGCCATCGTCGCCCTCCCCGACGGACGGGCACGACAACGGGCGTTGACGCACGGAGCACGGAAAAAGGGTGGTCGGTGTCATGCCGACCACCCTTCGCTTTTGCCTTGCGAGACGATATTCAAGGCGTTCGCGAGCGCCCGGAGTATACCAAGGGAACAAATCGCGCGTGGCGTGCCCCGGTCGCCACGCGGTGTGCTATGCTCTGCCGAACGATGGGGGCTACGCACGATCCGTCACGTCGGGTCTCGGAAAAGGGTGGAGGTCGCTGTGAATTGGGGACATGATCTGCGAATCTTTGTTTCCGCGATTGTCTATGCATTCACGGGTATGGCGCTCTTGCTCATCGGCTACCGCATCTTCGATGCGCTCGCGCCGATTCATTTGCAGAAAGAGATCTTCGAGGACGATAACATCGCCGTGGCGATTGTCGTGGGCTTCTTTTTGCTGGGTGTCGCAGTCGTTATCCACGGCGCGTTCGTGGTGTAGATTCCGGCTCGTTGCTCGCCGGCATCCGCCGTGTGGTAGAGTTCCTCCGGGTGCAGGAAAACTGCGTCGGAGGTGACGTGTGCCGCGATCTCGTACTGCCACTACCCCGCTCCTCCTTGTTGGCTGCTGCATCGCCCTGCTATCGGCATGTGGCGGCGGCAAAGCGACCGCGACACCGCCCGCTGCTGCAACGACCGCCGCGACTGTACCGCCGCGAGCCGCGAGCGTCACGGCGACGACACCCGCACCGACGACCGTTGTACCAACTGCTCTCCCCACCACGGCGCTACCGACCGCAACGGCAGGCGTCACCGCGCAACCGGTGGCCACGGCGTCGAATCCCGCACCGACGACACAGCGGACCGCCGCCCCCGGCGCCGTTGCCCTGCCGACCGGACCACCGCAGGCGCATACTCTGCCAGACGGTACGATCATGCTCCCGGCAGGATTTAACATTGATGTGTATGCTCAAAACGTCGGACAAGCGCGTTTCATGGCGGTGCGGCCGTCGGATGGCATGCTTTTCGTCGCGGATCAGGGCGGGCGCATCCTCGTTTTGCCCGATGCGAACCACGACGGCAAGGCGGACAACACGGTCGTCTTCGCCAGCAACCTCCGCCAGCCATCGAGCATCGCGTTTTACCAGGACTGGGTCTACGTCGGCGAAACGGACAAGGTTTCCCGCTTCCGCGCGCCCAACAACGCGATGCAGCCGCAGGGCGATAAGGAAGTCATCATCCCGAACCTGCCGACCGGTGGCCACGCGACGCGCACCGTCGCTTTCGGGCCGGATGGGCGGCTCTACCTCGCTATCGGCTCGTCGTGCAATGTCTGCAACGAAAAAGATGATCGCCGCGCCGCGATTGGCGTCTACGACCCGGACGGCAAGAATGGTCGGCTGTTCGCGACGGGGCTGCGCAATGCAGTCGGCTTCACCTGGCAGTCCGGCACGAACCAGATGTGGGCGACGGTCAACGGGCGCGACAGCATCGGCGACGACCTGCCGCCGGACGATCTGCGCCGCATCAACGACGGAACATCCTATGGCTGGCCCTACTGCTACAATGGCCCGAACCCGAACCCCGAATACAAGGACGCCGCGAAATGCGCGAACGTCCCGCCGGACGATGTGCCGCTCCAGGCGCACTCCGCTGCGCTCGGCCTGACCTTCGGCGACGCCTTTGCCGCCCCGCAGCCGTATAAGGACAGCATCTACATCGCTTTCCACGGCTCGTGGAACCGCTCGGTGAAGACGGGGTACAAGGTGGTGCGCGTGCCGATAGTGAACGGTCAACCAGGCAAGCCGGAAGACTTTGCGTGGGGCTGGCTGCCGGGGAGCGCGGACGATCCGGGGCAAGTGTGGGGCAGGCCGGTTGGCGTCACCGTCGGCAGCGATGGCGCGCTGTACATAACCGACGACTCCAAAGGCCGCGTCTACCGGATCACTGCGACCGGATAGCGCGTTCGTGCGTTTGCCGACTATCGGTTACTTTTTTACCGTGGCATCAATCCTGCTTTCTGTCCCGCCGGGTACCATCGGGATACGCGGGGGTTCAACTGATGGCGGAACGCGCAACAATTCAGCAGTCTGACACACCATCCATGCCAGTTATGGCTCCGGAGAGAAGAGCAGGCGGGCAGCCGGTAAAACGCCCGCATAACGCGGAGCAAGCGGTTAGTTTCGACAATGTCAGCAAGAAATTCGGCAAAGAAGAAGTCCTGCACGGCATCACGTTCCGGGTGCCGTGGGGGGAAATACTCGGTGTGATCGGCCCGAGTGGTAGTGGCAAGACGACGATGATCCGCATGATGCTCGGCATGTACAAGCCGAGCGGTGGCGCCGTCCGGTTGTTCGGGCGAGATCCATGGAAACTCCGGCGCGGGGATCGGGAACGCATCGGTTACATGCCGCAGGATTTCGTCCTCTATCCGGCGTTGACCGTCGAAGAAAACATGCGCTTTGCGGCGTCGCTCTATGGCGTGCCATGGTGGGAAACGCACCGGCGGATAGACACGCTCCTACCCTATGTTGACCTTGTGGAGGCACGCAAACGGCGCGCTGCGGACCTGTCGGGCGGCATGCGGCGGCGGCTGTCGCTCGCCGCGACGATGATGCACGATCCGGACTTCCTCGTGCTCGATGAGCCGACAGCCGGAATTGACCCGATCCTCCGCACGAGCATCTGGGACGGCCTGAGAAGTGCGCGAGACGAAGGGAAGACGATGGTGGTCACGACGCAGTACGTGACGGAAGCGGAATACTGCGACCAGGTGCTGCTCGTCCACGAGGGCGCGATCATCGCTTCCGGTACCCCTTCGGACCTGCGCCGCGCGGCGACGGGCGGCGACATGCTGGATATCCGCTTCGACCGTCCGCGCCCGGACATCGTCATCCGCCTTCAGGCGCTCCCATTCGTCCACGAGGTCGAACCGCTCGACCGACCCGAAGAAGTACGCGTCACGGTGGACAATCTCAGTGAAGATCTGCCCCTGCTCTCCGAATACTGCGACCGGGAAGAGGGCGGCTGCATCGCGATGGAGCCGCACGTCCTCACCTTCGACGATGTTTTTGTGCGCCTCGTCTCCGAGGCGCGCGACGCCGGACAGGATACAAACGATGGCAATCCGCGCCCTCCCGCATCGCCGCCCGTGGCTGCTTGACCGGCCCCTCCGCGGCATCGTCCGCGGCGTCGCCTTCACCGGCAAGGAACTGCACGAGATCTTCCGGCAGCCGCGCCTTCTGCTCGGCCTCGTCGTCGGTCCATTCGCGATTCTGCTGCTCTTCGGCACCGCCTTCAAGGGGCAGGTCGTCCAGCAGCCGACCGTTCTCGTCGTGCCCCCACAGACGGGTCTTTCCACCAACACCGCTGATTATGCCGACGCCTTCCAGTTTCCCTTCACCCTGCAAAGCGTCGTGAGCACGCCCGAGGAAGCGCAGAGTCTCTTCAATTCGGGCCAGGCATCCGTCGTCGTCGCGCTCCCGGCCGACGCGTACCAGCGCATCCGCGACGGGCAGCACGCATTGCTCAATGTTACCTACAACGAACTGGAACCGGTACGTGCAAACTACCTGAAGTTCTACTCGTACGTTGAAACGAACGAACTGAACCGGCGCGTGCTGATCGCCGTCGTCAATCAGGCGAAGAGCCAGAATCAGGACACCGCCGGCCCGCCGCTCCAGGGCTACGCGCAGCAGATGCAGGCAACGACGACCCAATACACCGACCGCGTGCGCGGCCGCGATGCGAAGGGCGCGGCGGATGCCCTTGCCCAGATGCAGGCGACGACGACGAATAACCAATCCGACCTCCGCACGCGCGAGCAGTTGCTGGCCGGGGCGGAGCGCTACTTCAACGCGCCGGCCGGTACGAACGACGATCTCGTCAAGCGTGAGGCGGCGGTGGATCAATCATTGGGCAATGTGGACACGATTATCCGCAATCTGACGGCCAGCCTGCCGCAGAGCCTCGCGACGGGCCAGCCGGACGGCAAAGCGACGGCTGATCTCGTCACCAACAGCCAGAACGCCGAGCAGGGGGCGCAGGCGCTCCAACTGCCGCCCGCCGAGGTGCTCGTCGCGCCCTTCCAGGCGGA
>JALYXG010000023.1 GCA_030947205.1 Chloroflexota bacterium | reverse complement strand
GACTCGCGCGTCGCCTTGACGATCACGACGGAGACATTGTCCGACGCATTCCGATTGTTCGCGAGATCAATCAGTTCGTTCGCCGCCTGATCGGGCGGTAACGCCTCGACAATCTGCTTCATCTCGGCGTCCTCGACGATGCCGTGCAGGCCGTCGGAGCAGAGCAGCACGATATCGTCCGCCATCAGGTCCACTTCGAAAATGTCTACGTCCACCTTCTGACGCTGGCCGAGGGCGCGCGTGATGACATTGCGCTGGCGGCTGTTTTTCGCCTGGTCCGGCGTCATTTGTCCGGCGCGAACCGCCTCGGCGACGAGGGAGTGATCCTTGGAGATCGGTGCGATCTGGCTTCTGCCACGCGATAGATACGCACGACTATCCCCGACATTGCCGACGACGAGCGTCGTGCCGCGAATCACGCCGACGACAAGCGTCGTGCCCATCGCGCGCTCCTCGCTCTGGCTGAGACCGCGCTCGTAGACTGCTTCGTTCGCCAGCCGGACGGCGCGTTTCAGCGCTGTCGGTACATCCGCAGTGTCGCCGCCGTAGTAGGTGTGCAAGAGCGTTTCGATGGCGAGCGCACTGGCGACTTCCCCCTGCTCGTTGCCGCCGACACCGTCCGCGACCGCGAAAAGGTAGCCACTCTCGCTGAACGGGATCGTCTGCGGCAAGTCCTGCCAGGTGCCGATCGCGTCCTGATTATTCGCCCGAACACGCCCGGTATCGGTCCGTGCCCCCACCCAGAGATGATACTCGCGGTTCGGTGAGGTCCCGTTCCCTACCGCTTCACTCACGCCTGTCCTCCGAACTGCCGTCGCGTCACGATGCTTCTTCGCCTCTAATGGTAACTGAATTTCAGCGCCAATAGTTCCCGCATTCGCTGGTCGCATCCATCCACGACGCAGATAACGTGCCGTCTCACGTGCCCGCGAGCTTCCGCAGGATCACCGAACATACGGGTGTTTGTACTGCCAGAAACAGTAATGTGTCAATGCGCGTGCCGGTCGGGCAATGCCTGGTACGCCGCCTCTGCGCCAATCCAGATCTCGCCGTCGGCGTACGCCTCTTTTTTCCAGATCGGCGCGAGTTCCTTCAGTCGGTCAATCGCGTACTCGCTCGCTGCGAAGGCGTCGTGCCGGTGCGCCGAGGCGACGGCGATCACCACACTCGCATCCCCAATAGCAAGGTGGCCGATCCGGTGGTGGATCGCGACATCGAGCACCGCCCACCGCTCCCGCATTTCCCCCGCAATCTGCACGAAAATAGGCAAGCAACCGGCGGCATACGCTTCGTAATCGAGCCAAAGGACGGTGCGACCCCGCGCATGGTTGCGGACGGTGCCGACGAACGTCACAATCGCACCCGCCTCCGGGACCGCGACGAGCGCCGCGACCGTATCCACAATCAGCGGCGTGGCGACCACGGCATAGCGCGCATCGGCGTCGTTACCACCAGCGACGGGCGGGATAAAGGCGATCTCGTCGCCCTCTTCCAGAGGCTTGTCCAGTTCGGCATAGGCAGCATTGACCATCACCGGCGAGGTGCGAAGTAGACCGGCGATGCGGGGGTGCTCGGCGCTCAATACTGCCGCGACATCGGCCGCTGTGGTTCCTTCGGGAACCGTCCGGGTTTCGGTCTCCGCCCCCACGGTTTCACGGATGATAGCGAAGTGGCGTAGCGTAATCGTCGGCATCGCTAGAAGGGGATTTCGGCGTCGAGGTCGTCCGACGCCGGTTCGTCCCAAATCGAGCGCGGCTGCTCGACTGCCGCAGGCGCTGCCACGACCGGACGGGGCGGCGCGACTTCGGGTTCCGTCGTGCCGCGGTAGAACCGCCGTCGCAGCGACCGGACGGTGTCGGACCACGGCCCTTCGCCCGCGCCGGAACGCGCGGCCGCCGCCAGCGTCGTGTCGAGTTGGTTGCATGCTTGCAAGACGACCGCTTCGGCGGTTTGCGGCGGCGCGCCGTTGAATCCGCGCTGCTCATGCGTCGCGACCGCGTGGTACAGCCGTCGGCGCGGCTCGTCGGCCAGCCCGCCCGCTTCGTCCACGAGGCGATCGAGGCGGATCAGGGAGAGCGTGGACGAATCGAGCAGTTGCCCCTCGATGGACTGCGCGAAGGTGAGCGGTTCGAAGGCATCCACCTTGCCGATATCGTGGAGCAGGGCCGCCGTGAGGAGCAGGTCGGCGTCTACATCGGTGCGCGTCGTCGCGACGGCAAGAGCGAGTTGCGCGACATTCAGCGAGTGCTCCAACAAGCCGCCAAGGTACGCATACGCCTCGACGTGCGCGGCGGGTGCGCGCGCGAACTCCTCGAAAAATGCCGACGCCATGAAGATGCTGAGTAGGTGGTGCAACTCGCGATTCGCGACCGTTTCCGCCAGCCCTGCGTACTCCGCGACCATCTGCCGATGATCGCGGGGGGATGAGGGGACATATTCCGTCAAATCCGCGCCCTCGATGAGAGTAGCATCGGAAACGATCAGCGAGATTTCGTTGCCGTACGCCTGTGTCGTACCAATCACCTGGACGACAGCATCGCGGACGAGGACGCTCTCGACAAAGGGCAAATTTTCCGACCAGACACGCCCTGGGACGACCCCCGTGCGATCCGCGAGTTCGAGCGAGAGGAACGGCTTGGAATCGCCAAACTTGTTTGGTTTGGTCATCTTGCGCTCGGCGCTGCGGACGAGAAAGGTCGTGTCCACACTCATATTCGCTTCGATGTCGCGCGCGTACAGCGTCTTTTCAACCATGCGGTTGCTCCCGGCTCTTGCGGAGAAAATGTGGCGCCCCTGGCAGGGCTCGAACCTGCGACCTAGGGATTAGAAGGCCCTCGCTCTGTCCACTGAGCTACAGGGGCGCGCGGCAAAGCGCCGCCGTGATTGTACGTCGCAAGAGGCTCCGCGCGCAATGCATGGACCACTCGTGCGATACTTCACGAAGTTGACAGAATATGCTGCGAACGCTATTCTGCCTGTACAGAGAGGTAGCCCGTCGGCCCCACTACGAGTGATGCTCCCGGAGTCGCGCCTACGCAGCGTCCGCTGCCGGTGGCGCGCAGCCAGTGAAACGATCCGATGCAGACCGGATGCGCGGGCTTGTAGCCGCAAAGCGCACCACCCTCAAGGGTTTTTAGCATCGCGAGGCGCAGTACTGGCACCGAGGCGGCCCGATACGACTGACGAATTGGCCCTCTCTTTTTGTGTGCATCAGGGTAGCACGAATACAGAATTTAGATAGAGCCTGCTACCACCAAGAGAAAGCGTCGCCAGTCAGATACGTCCTCACGATGCCATAACCTGCTCTACCCTGAATGGCTATTCGAGTGTGACCGTCGCGCGTGCGGTCCCGGCGTTGCGCGATACCGCCTCGACGATGACTTCCCTGCCCGCTAGCCCGGTTACGACCCATTCCACGGCTTTACGTGCCTCATTCCCGTAGTTCGGGAAGTACGAGAAGGCTTCGTACTGATCGCTGCGGCCCGCAAGATCGCCCACGGTTTGTTTTGCCTTGCCCGTCGCGACCGCGACGCCCTCGCCCCACAGTTCGGCGGTGACGGGTTTTGCCTTGCCCATGCTGCGCGCCTGCTCCGTCACCCAGGTCGGCAGGAAGCCGCTGTTCTCGATCACGGCGCGCACCTTGTAGATGCCGTCGCCGATCGTTTCCGATGTGACCTGCGAAACCTGAAGGCGCGGCGCGGCCATCGCGCATCGCACGGTGAACATCGCATTGCCGTGGCAGATCTCTTCCGCATACGGGCCGGGCGGATTTTGATGGGTGAATTTCCAGTTCCAGCCGCCGATTTCGACGGGGCCGAGTTGCGGGTGATCGAACGGCGTCCAGGGGATGAAGCCTTCGTTTGGCAGGTGCTTGTCCGCCCAGCGTAACACTTTCAGGTCGTCTTCCTCGCTGCGATTGCGCATGTCCTCGATGAAATCCTTGATCTCCACCCCCGCCTTGATGGCGATATTCCACAGTTCAGTCGAGAAGGCATAGACACCGAGATGGTCGTAGACCCAATCGAGATGCACGCCCTTGATGCCGCCATACTTGCGTGCGTCTGGGTACATGAAGCCGTGGTAGACAGAGACGCACGGATAGCCCGTCTCCGCCGTGCCCATTTCGCCGAGCGCGCGGTAGTTCTCCACGTCGGCGCGCGGCAGTTGGTCGTCCGGTCGGACGGACGATGGCCGAAGAATGACGCCGGAGAAGGTGTGGTAGTGCTGCGAGCCGCAGATATTCGGGTGCGCGAGCATCCACTCGGCGAGGGCGCGCGTCTCCGGTTCGGAGAGCGGATATGGCCCCGCGCCGCTCTGCGTGGAGTCCGGCAACCAGTTCGCTGGGAAGTTCCGGTTGACATCGAGGCCGTACGCCGGGCGGAGGACCGTGACGCCCGCGCCATCGGGCGGGGTCGTCAGTTCGCCCTCTGGATAGACGCGATAAAACTCGCCGACGATTTCGTCCGGCGCGCGTTTGACCATCAGGCGGTCGTCCTGCGCCGATTTCTTCCACGTCCCCGCCGCATCGCGCACGCGCATCATCGTGATCGAACCGTCGCCGTCCATGTCCTTGCGCTTCAGGCCGTCGCGCTCGTCTTCGTCGGGATACGGTCGCACGGATGAGCGGAGCGTGACTGGCGTCGTCAGATACAGTTCCGCACCGTCCACCGAGATACGCGGCACGCAATACACGGTCGTATGGTCGAGCAAATAGGTCGCGCGGTCGTTCGACCCGTAATTCGTGAGGAGCCAGTGGATGGTGTACAGGACGACACCGGAACCGATGACTTCACCCGCATGGATGTTGGCGTCAATATGATATGCGGGCTTCTCATCCGCCGGGCCGGTCTTCGCGTTCGTCAGCGTCACGCCCCAGATATCGCGGCCTTCGTAGGACTTGCCGATGCTTTCGATGCTCAGAAAGGCCGGGTAACGCTCCTGCCAGTCAAGCAGCAGTTGCGTTAATTCGGCGTACTTGTAGTACCGATCCGGTGCGTACGTCGCGTCGTCCGCGATGTACTTTGAGATAGCCACCCGCGTTCCTTTCTCCTCGACGGTATGTCTGTACAGACGACCGCAAGCATAGGCTACATCGCTGCGAACGCGGACGCGCTGAGTAGGAGATCGGCGGCGTCGCGGCGGAGCACGGCGCTCGTGCCGTCCGGTTGCGTGGCGACCGTCCAGACTTCGTTCATCAGCGGTGACATGCGTACATCGTCTACATGGCTGACAATAAAGAGTTGCGGCACGATGTCGCCCATCGCCGCGAGTGCTTCGAGGACGAGCGTCCGCCGCTCCGCGTCGAGCGAGCCGAAGACCTCATCGAGCACCATGAAACCGATCTCATGGCCACCGCGCGCCGCGAGCAATTGCGAAAGGGCGATGCGCGCCGCCAGCGCGGCGATATCGCGCTCGCCGCCGGAAAATTTCTCCACGGGGAACTTCTCCAACTCGCCGTCGTAGAGTGCGGGCGTATAGTTCGTGTCGAAAGCGAGGCGATTGTACCGACCGTTCGACATCCGATCAATCAGGTCGCTCGCGTATTCGCCCAATTTCGGCTGGATGCGGGCGGCGAGGGCGACGGAAAAGTCGGTAAAACCATCGTCCATCAGATTGTATTGCGCCACCGATGCACCGAGACGACTGACGTCGGCGCGGAGGACGGCAAGACGCGTTTGCTCCGCTTCGACGCGTTGCACCACATGCTGGGCATTGGCGACGGTGACGCGCGCATCGGCGAGTGCGCTCTGCACCTGATTGGCGATTTCCGCCGCCACCACCGTTTCGGCTTCGGCCGCGACGATTGCATCGGGGTTGAAACCGAGCGCGGCCTGCGCGCCCGTCGTCCGCGCAATGGTGTCGTCGCATTCCCCGATGGCGCTGCGCGCCGCCGATTGCCGTTCTTCCTCGGCGGGGAGGGCGAGCAGTTCTTCGGTGATGCGTGCGGCCTCCGTCTGCAAGGCGACGAGGCGCACCCGATCTTGCCGCAGTTCCTCGTGCCGCGCCGCGTCGTACGTCGCCGGGCCGAGGGCGATAAGCGCCTCACGCTGCGCGGCGATCTGGGTATTGACCGTCTCGATCTCCAACGCGAGACGGTTCGCGGGACCGACGGCATTCGCGGCGCGTTCGAGCAGCGACAGTTCGGCTTCAAGGCCGGTGACATCCTGCTCCGTCGGCGGCTTGCGCCGCCCGGCTTCGGCGAGTGCGGCTTTCAGCCGTTCGTTGGCGCGCGACGCACGCTCCGTCGCGTCCCGCTCCTCCACCACGGCCCGCTCGCGCTGCGCGATGAACGTCTCCGCCTGCCGCAGACGATCCCGCTCCGTCTGGAGTGTGCCGCTGACGGTGCGTCCTGTCGTCCGCGCTTCTTCGAGGCGCACGCCAACGCGTTTCCCTTGCACGGTGCAGGTTTCCATTGAACGCCGGAGCGACGCGAACATGGTATCCGCGTCGTCCTCGGTGAACGGGCGACCGCAGGTCGGGCAATCGGCATCCGGTTCCGCCGCTTGCCAGCGTTTGAGCAGCGTGGCGTACTTGGCATGTTCGGCGCGCAACGCGGTGCGTTCGGTTTCCAGTCGGGTGAATTCCTCGGTGAAACCGCGCTCCTGCCGCTCCAGGTCAGCGACACGCGGCGCAGGATCGTCACCGGCGATGACAACCGCGAGGCGGGCGTCGAGTTCGGCGCGTTTGTTCGCCCGCGTCTTCGCTTCGTCAGCGGCGCGCGCGGCATCCTCGGCGACGCGCATCAGGGCGCGCAGTTGGTCTCGCTCCTTGACCCGCTCGATGGCGAAGGGGGCGGCGGCGGTCAGTTTCGCGGCGAGCATCCGCGCCCGGCGTACCCCCGGCGGTTCCGCGTCGAGCGTGTCCCAGTCGAAAAGCAAATCGCGCAATGCATCGAGGTCGGCAATCGTCGTATCGGCGGATGTGCTTAACTGTGTGGCCCGGTTTTCGGACTCCCGCAGGTCGCGCGTGCTCTCCACAACGCGCTGCGCGTGCGCCGCCGCGACCTCGGCGACCGCCAGCGCGCGATCCGTTGCATCTGCCGACGCGAGCAGGGGCGCGATCTCCACCGCGCGCTCCGCGCGTGCCTGCAATGCCGCAATCCGTCGGAGTGCATCATCGCGGGTGGTCTCGGCGGCGCTCTTGCGCGCCGCCGCCGCCTGCCGCTCGGTCGCCAGCGCGTCGAACTGGCGCTGCACGGCGCGCATCGCATCACGCTGCGCCGCCGCCGTTTCGTACCGCTCGCTGCATGTGTCGAATTCCGCTTGTAGGCCGGCGACAGTCGCGGTCGCCGCTTCTTCGGCGGTGCGCGCGATCGCCAATTCTGCGTCGAGATCGCGCGCGCCGGTCTCGTCGGCGAGTTGGCTGGTTCGGGCGGTGAGGGTGTGCCGCTCGCGCGTGCGCTCCTCGCGGAGTTTGCCCTGCGCGCGCTCGATGGCGTCCAGATCGAGCAGACGCTGCATCTCCTTGCGCCGCTCGGTGTCGCCGACATCGCCGAAAAAGGCGAGTTCCTTCTGCCGTGTGAAAAACGTCGTCGTGAACGATTGCGGCGTCATCCGCAGCAACGTCGTGCGGATGTAGTCGGAAACGGGATTGGCGCCGGTGACGACGGGATCGGTTTCGTCGCCGCGAAAGACGCTCGCCTCGACGCGCTGGCTGCCCCCGGCGGTGATGCGCAGGCTGCGCGCGATCGTGTAGACGTTGTCGCCCGTCTCGACAGTCAGTTCGACCTTGGTCGTCAGCCCGGCGCTGCGGCGGGGGACGACATCGCGGTTGTCCACGCCGATGGCATTGGGCCGGAAGAGCGCCCAGAGCATCGCCTCGAAAAGCGTGCTCTTGCCCGCGCCGTTGGTGCCGACGACGCCGATGATGCCGATCGAGGGGAACTCGATGTCCACCTCGCGCAAGCGCTTGAAGTTCTCGATCTTCAGCCGCTGAAGGATCATGCCGCATCTCCCGCCGCGACGGGTTCGGGCGCGATGGCGACCGGGTGCGCCTCTTCATCGCCGCGCAGCGCTTCTTCGAGCAGCGTGCGCCCCGTCTCGCGGAAGGTCGCGGCGAAGCCTGGCTCGTAGACGCCGTTGGCGGCGCGGGCGGCGACGAATTCGCCGAACTCGTCGAGCAACTGGCCGATGGGACTTGCTTCCTCGATCAGCGCACCGGGAGCGCGGACTGCGCGGACATCCGGCACGAATGCCCAGCACTCCTTGACGATCTCCAGCCCACGCAGCAGCCGCACAACCTCCCGATCCACGCCGAGGGCGGTATCGCGGACGCCGCAGAGCACCATTGCTTCCGCCCGGCGCGCCACCGGCTCGCGTTCGAGGAGGCGCACGACTTGAGCGACAATCGCGTCTGCGCTCAACTCCTCGCCGTGGACAATCGGCAGGGAAAGGTGGTCGCGCGCGGGGAGGGGGACGTGCTCGACTTCCGGCCCGTCGCCACCGACGAGGACACGCAGATAGCCGGGTTTCGCCGCGAGGTCGGAGAGGCCGATGCGCTCGGTGCTGCCGCTGTAGAACGTATTGGTGCGCTTGCGCTCCTGGATGTGCCAGTGGCCGAGGGCGATGTAGTCGTAGCGCGGGTCGAGTAGCGTGTCCTCGATCTCGTCCGCGCCGCCCCGGCGGTCGTGCAAAACGGCGAGGTCGAACGAACCGTGCGCGACGAGCAGGTTGATCGCGCTCTCGTCGGTCAGCATCGCGTTGGGCGGCTGCTCATTCGTGAACGCGCCATGCGGCACGGCGGTAATGACGACCTTGCGACCACCGATGACAAGTGGAAACCGCTCCCAATCGTAGCCAGTGGCAAACTGGACACTGCGGCAGGCGACGGCGCAGAGATCGAGGACGCTCCCCGCATTGCGCAGGCGCGGCGTGTCGTGGTTGCCGCCGATAACGATCGTCGGGATACCAACGGCCTCCAGGCGGC
>JALYXG010000020.1 GCA_030947205.1 Chloroflexota bacterium | reverse complement strand
TACACCGTGAGCGTTTCGGTTGACGGGTCAACCGGCGATGTGGAGGGCGCGATCAGCGCATTCGCCGTGGTTGATCCGGGCTTCGCGGGCCCGCGATTCGTCCGCACGGGTTCCCAACCGGGCGATTGACGCCGGGGTTGCGCACTTTCCCTGGAGGTGGCGGGCTTATGAACCTTAAAAACTTGATTCGGCAATAGACTCACAGGCTGGAAAGCCTGTGCTACCGGGAGCGTAGGCTTTCCAGCCTGCGTCCCCGGATTACCGATTCAGCTAGTCAAGGTTCATTAGTCTACCGCATTCGCGCGTTGCACGGAAGGGATACCCCGCTGTCAGTATCAACAAATCAGCCGGATGTACGGGCAATCTGGGTCGTCGGCCACCGCAACCCGGACACGGACTGCACCGTCGCCGCGATGACTTATGCCGCGCTCAAGCAGTCGCAGGCAGACGGTACGACGCTCTACATCCCTGCGGTGCTCGGGCCGCTGAACCCGGAGACGCGCGCCGTCCTCGCGCGCTTCGGCGAACTCGCGCCGCTCGCACTGAGCGATGTGCTCCCGCGCGTGCGGGACATCATGACGATCAATGTCCGCTCCGTCACGGACGGCGCGACATTTCGGGATGTGGCGGCGCTGATGCAGGAACATCGCATCCGTACGGTGCCGGTGATCGGGCCGGACTACCGATTGCGCGGCGTCGTCACGGTGGACGAGATCGCCGACCGCTATCTGGACGAACTGCAACGGGGTGAGCGGCACGATTTGCCCGCGACGGTGCGTGACTTAATGCGCGCCGATGTCGCGACGGTCAGCGCGGATGTGCTGATCGAGGAGGCGCAGCGCGTGTTGATCGAGGCGCGGGGGCGCAGCCTCGTCGTCGTGGACGATGACGACCGGGTCGTCGGCCTTGCCACCCGCACGGACTTCCTGCGCCGCCAACGCCGCCAGATCATCCTGATGGATCACAGCCAGCGCGCCCAGTCCGTCGAGGGGCTGGAAACGGCGGAGGTCGTCGAGGTCGTGGACCATCACAATATCGGCGACGTGACGACGGGCGCGCCGATCTTCTACCTCGCCGATCCCGTCGGCGCGACGGCGACGCTGGTCGCGGAGATGTATCTCGACCCGGAACGCTGGTTCCACCTGCCGCACCCGGATCGGGTCGTGCTGGACGAGACGACGGCAGGGCTGCTCCTCAGCGCGATCATCTCCGACACGCTCCTGCTCCGCTCCCCGACGACGACGGTCCGGGACCGCCGCGCGCTCGCCACGCTGGTCGAGCGGACGGGAATCAACGCCGAGGCGCTGGCGCAGGAAATGTTCGCGGCGCGCTCCGACATCTCGGCGCGCACGGCGGAAGAACTGGTCGGCAACGACTACAAGCCCTACGCGTTCGGCGGCAAGGCGGTCGGCGTCGCACAGGTGGATGTGACGTCGCTGGACGCCGTGCGCGGGCGATACGATGATCTGCGCGACGCACTGGCGGCGGCCAAGGCCCGGCAGGGGTTGGATGTCTACGTCCTGATGATGACGGACATCATCGGCGAGGCGACCGACCTCCTGTTCGACCCGGAAAGCCGCCCGATTGTCGAGCGCGCTTTCGGCGTGCAGGCGACGGACGGCTACCTGCATCTCCCCGATGTCGTTTCCCGCAAGAAGCAACTGATCCCGCCACTCTCCGCCGCCCTCTGAGTGGGTAGCGCGGGCTTTCCAGCCTGCGGCCCCCGTACTGCTCATTGTGCGATCAGGCCGCAGGCTGGAAAGCCTGCGCTACCGGATTATGTGCGCTCCCAGCGATAGTTGCCGTCCACCGCGATGATATGGCCCCACGCCGGAAAATGCTCGTGCGTGAAGACGATCGTCGCATTGGTCGGTACGGCCTCGGCGAGGAAGCGCTCGCGCGAGGCGCGCATCGTCGGGAGATCAACCCACGGCGACGCCCAATCGCGGTGGGTGATCTCGGACGGGTGATGGAAAAGATCGCCGAGCGCATAGAATCGCGCGCCGCCAGAGTTGAGGCGAACGATGGAATGCCCCGGCGTCTCGCCCGGCGCGTGGAGCATCGTCACACCGGGCACGACTTCCCGGTCACCGTCCGCGAGGTCGAGGAGTCCTTGTCGCTCGACCGCGCCGAGTCGGGCGGCAAGGTCGTATTCCGGCTTGTCGCGTCGCGGGTTCCCCTCCCAATCCGCCCGGCCAATCAGATGGCGGGCATTCGGGAATCGCAGGTCGTTGCGCCCGCCGCGTTCGGCGACAACGCCCGCGAAGTGGTCGTCGTGCGCGTGCGTAATCAGAACGTGCGTGACCTCCTCAGGCCGGACGCCGATGCTGGCGAGTCCCGCCGCCATTCCCGGCGTCCGGGTGAGGCCCGGCCACTTGGCGGCGAAATGCGCATCCCACGCCGATCCCGGATCGTCGTATGCGGGGTCAATAAGGATGGACGCATCCCCCAACCGAATGTGGATGACCATCTGACCGCTGTTCAGGCGGTCGTCGGCGTCCGTCTCACCCTGCGCACGGATCCATTCTGCTTCCGGCGGCGGGAAGACCGACGCGACCGGGATCGGGATGATCCCGTCGTTGATCACCGTGACTGTCGCGTCGCCAATCCGGCGCGAGGAGACGTACGAGTTGGTTGATGGCTGGGCCATGCAGGTTTTCTCCTTTTTTGAAGCCGATCCGATGCGCCGATCAGCGTACTACAAACGCCCACGAACACGACGAAAAAACGTCGTCGCCACCTGATACGCACATGACAAGTGCGTTATGCACCGCTGTACGTTCGCTCTTGCTCGCGTGTGCTATAATCCAACCTACGGTAAATAGGTATGCGAACGGCGCGACGGCGCGATCGGCGATCTTTTGGTATAAGCGGTGTCGTTTCGCGTATGCCAGGGAGCGAAAGGGGGCAGCCAATAAGGATGCGGCTTTCTCGTACCAATCTCTCGGTACGCATCCAGTGGTGGTCGGTGGAACTAGGGAGGAATGCATGGCAACGATGGCAGCAGGCGCGGGCGGGGAAAGCGAAGTTCTCAGCCAGCGGAAGATCTTTTCGGTGATCGGCGCCTCGTCGGTCGGCACGATGATCGAATGGTACGACTTCTACATCTTCGGCAGCCTCGCGACGGTGATCGCGGCCCACTTCTACCCGAGCGGTAACCAGACGGCGGCGCTACTCGCGACGCTCGCCACCTTCGGCGCGGGGTTCGCCGCCCGCCCCTTCGGCGCGCTCGCCTTCGGCCGGATCGGCGACCTGATCGGCCGGAAATACGCCTTCCTGTTCACCCTGCTCATCATGGGCGGCGCGACCTTTTTGATCGGCCTGCTGCCGGACTACAACAAGATCGGCATCGCCGCCCCGCTCATCCTTGTGACGATCCGCATCATCCAGGGCCTCGCGCTCGGCGGCGAGTACGGCGGCGCGGCGGTCTATGTCGCGGAGCATGTGCAGGGGAACCGGCGCGGCTTCTACACCAGTTTCATCCAGACGACCGCCACCCTCGGTTTGTTCATCTCGCTGATCGTCATCCTCATCTTCAGCGAGACGATGTCGGATGCGAACTGGAAATCGTACGGTTGGCGGATTCCGTTCCTGCTCTCGTCGGTGCTCGTCATCATCTCGCTCATCATCCGCCTGCGGCTCAAGGAATCGCCGCTCTACGCGAAACTGAAGAGCGAGGGCAAGACCTCCAAGGCGCCGATCGCGGACAGCCTCGGCTCCAAGGCGAAGTGGCAGACGATCCTGCTGATGCTCTGGGGTGCGACGGCGGGGCAGGCGGTTGTCTGGTACACGCCGCAGTTCTATGCCTCGACCTGGCTCCAGAACAAGGCGATCGCGGGCGTCAATTTCGTTGACACCAACTGGATCATCGCCATCGCGCTTGCGCTCGGCACGCCCTTCTTCATCGTCTTCGGCGCGCTCTCCGACCGGATTGGCCGCAAGCCAATCATCATGGCGGGCTGCTTTCTCGGCGCGGTGCTGACGATCCCGATGTTCTACATCATGCGACAGTTTACCCCGGTCAAGGGGCACTACAACCCGGTGGTGCTCGTCCTCTGCGAGTGGGTGCTCATCATCCTCGTCACGATGGTCTACGGGCCAATCGCGGCCTTCCTTGTCGAGTCCTTCCCATCAAAGGTGCGGTATACGTCGGTTTCGTTGCCGTATCACATCGGCAACGGCTACTTCGGCGGCTTCCTGCCCTTGATCGCGACGGCGCTGTTCGTGCGCGCGGCGGCACTGAACGCGGATAAGACCCCGAAGCATCCCAACCTTGTTGACAAGGCGCCGTATATGGGCCTGTTGTTCCCCGTCACGATTGCGGCGATCACCTTCATTGTCGGTACGCTGCTCTTGCGGGAAACGAAGAATAACTCGATGGACCTGCAGGAGACGAACCAGCGCGGCTATTCGCCCGGCATCTTCTGGTCGCTGATCGGCCTTTCCGCTGCGGCGCTCCTCGCCGCAGACCACTGGCTGACGCCGACGCTCAACACGAGTACCTTCAATGTGCAGTGGTTCTTCCGCATCCTCGCGCTCATCGTTATCGCCGCCGGCGCCCTCTTCGCCTTCCTGAAGCGCAGGAATGAGGAGGAAGGCGGTCGGATCGCGTTGAGCGGGGACTAGGTTTTCCTCACCCCCGGCCCCTCTCCATCGCAATGGAGAGGGGTGGCTTCTCTGAGGGGATTATTTTTCCTTTGAGGGTCAGGAAAAGAAGGCGCGCAACTCCGCGTAGGTCTCGTCGGGCGCTTCCTCGGCGAGGTAGTGGCCGGAGTCAAGTGCGCGACCCCGCACGTCGTCCGCCCAGTCGCGCCAGATCGCCAATACGTCGTACCACTTGTCCAATGCGCCACGGTTGCCCCACAGAGCGAGCGTTGGGCAGGCGATGCGCCGTGTACCACGATCCGCCTCGTCGAGCGCGAAGTCTATCGTCGCCCCGGCCCGGTAGTCCTCGCACATCGCGTGGATTGTCGCCGGG
The DNA here is from genome assembly GCA_030947205.1 of Chloroflexota bacterium. Classification (GTDB taxonomy): domain Bacteria; phylum Chloroflexota; class Chloroflexia; order Thermomicrobiales; family JALYUS01; genus JALYUS01. The sequence continues at coordinate 165 of JALYXG010000020.1, read as the reverse complement.
TTACGGACGCAGCGGAGGTAATCGTCCAGCGCTTCCGGCGCGAACAGATCGCGTGTGCCATGGAAGTAGTAATTCTCCGGGTTCGCCCCGATCAGCCGCTCCGGCAAGTCGTAGGGCTGTGCGAGAAAGAACCAGTGCCAGTAGCCGAGGCCGAACTTCATATCG
>JALYXG010000712.1 GCA_030947205.1 Chloroflexota bacterium | reverse complement strand
GCGGCGTTCGACTGGTATATTGAGACGATCAAGTCGTCGTAATGGCGATCACGACATGACATTCATGAAAGAGTATTATTCGTCGTCTGGCACATCAATTGTACTTGCCGCATCCAGTTCGCCGTTGTCGCGCAGCGTTTTCAGGACAGTGCGAACGATATCGTAGCCGTAGCCACGGCGGGCGAGGAGGCCGGACAGGCGGCGGGTGATGACATCAGGCTCCAAACTGTTTTTGTGGAATGAACGCAGTTTGGTGCGGGCAAGGGCTAGTGCCTGCGCGTCCGTGTCCACCGTCTCGGCCTGCTCCGCGAGGGTTTCATCAATCGTCGCGCTCGTCACGCCTTTGCGGCGCAACTCTTGGCGGATCAGGTATGGGCCGCGCGGTTGGAACTGGGCACGGTTCTCCGCCCACCAGCGGGCGAAGGCGAGATCATCGAGGTAGCCGCGTTCCGTCAGGCCGCCGACTGCTGTTTCGACCGTTTCCGGCGAATAGCCCTTGCGATGCAGGTAGTCGCGGATTTCGTGCGTCGAGCGGGGGCGCATGCCGAGATAGCGTACCGCCGCCTCCGTCGCCCGCTGCCGCACATCGGCATGCCGGAGCGCGTCGAGATCGCCCGCCTGAAAGACCCTCCCCGGCCTGATCCCAAACTCCACGACGACCGCCACCGTCAGTCGAAGCGGCGCGGAGCCATCGAAGGTGACGGCGAATTCTTGTCCCTTTTGGTCAACGGGGGCAACCGATAGCACCGTCGCCCCCGTTGTTTGGCTTATCGTTTCGGGGTTGGTCATTGATTGAAGCCTCACCCCCAACCCCTCTCCATTGCTTGTCAGCAATAGAGAGGGGAGGGGACTCACTGGGAAGCTGTGGCGTTCGTGCAAAGTCCCACGATCCCGTATCTCTCCCCATCTCCATTGCTGACAAGCAATGGAGATGGGCTGGGGGGTGAGACTCCCTGCTTTATTCCTCGTCGTCCAACTCGTCCAGAACGCCATCGGGGCCAGACGCCGATTCGGTCGTGACGCCAATGTTGAAGTCGTCCGCTGCCTTGTCCGCGAGGCCGAGGATGCGGCGGTAGATCTCTTCCTGCATTTCGGGATGCGCCTTCAGGAACTCCTTGGCATTCTCGCGGCCCTGCCCAACACGTTCCTCGCCGTAGTAGAACCACGCGCCGCTCTTGCGGACGACGCCGAGTTCGACGCCGACATCGAGGATGCTCCCGGCGGCGGAAATGCCTTCCGCATACATGATGTCGAACTCCGCCTGCTTGAAGGGCGGCGCGACCTTGTTCTTGACGACCTTGACGCGCGAGCGACTGCCCGTAATGTCCTGCCCGTTCTTGATGCTGTCCACGCGGCGAATTTCGAGCCGCACGGAGGCATAGAATTTGAGCGCGCGACCGCCGGACGTCGTTTCCGGGTTGCCGAACATCACGCCGATCTTCATGCGCAACTGGTTGGTGAAGATTACCGACGTATGCGAGCGGTTGATCGCGCTGGTCAACTTGCGGAGCGCCTGCGACATCAGGCGGGCTTGCAGACCGACATGCGCGTCGCCCATGTCGCCGTCAATTTCGGCACGCGGCACGAGGGCGGCGACCGAGTCCACCACCACGACATCCACCGCGCCGGAGCGGACGAGCGTTTCGGTGATTTCCAAAGCCTGCTCGCCGGTGTCCGGCTGCGAGATATAGAGGTTTTCGAGGTCCACGCCGCACTTGCGCGCATACGATGGATCGAGCGCGTGCTCGGTATCCACGAAGGCCGCGATGCCGCCCGTCTTCTGCGCCTCGGCGATGATGTGGTAGCAGAGCGTCGTCTTACCGCTCGATTCCGGCCCGTAAATCTCGGTGATCCGGCCGCGCGGGATGCCGCCGACCCCGAGCGCCAGATCGAGCGCAATCGAACCCGTCGGGATGACCTCGACTACCATCTTGTTGGAAACGTCCACGAGCCGCATGATCGAACCCTTGCCGTAGGCGCGCTCAATTTGCGCGACCGCCGTATCAAGCGATTTGCGCCGGTCATCCACACTCGCGCCGCGCTCAACACCGTTGGCGCTCGTTGCCATCGCTGCCTTTGCTTCCTTCCCTGCGCCGTTGCGGCCGATACCGGCTTTTCCTGTACGCACGCTGTCCAACGCCATCGAACATATCCTGTTCTCTCCGGGGAGATTGTGCCGCACGGTCTCAAGCCATGAGCGCCGCAACGGAACGCTTGTTCTACTCATTCGAGTATAGCATATCCCGCTCGTTCGCGCAACCATTGGCGCGGCGGTTTCGCCTTGCCAGCGTTACCTTTTTGAGCGACCGAATTCATCAATCTACGCATTGCGGCAGCGTGTACAATAGAAGCGAACGGACGCCCACTTTTCTCTGGATGGTACATCAATGAAGCGTAGCCTTCTCACCCTCCTCATGGACGCACCACCGGCCGATATTCGTGCGGCGGCGGAGGCGTGGGACGTGCATCTCACGAAGCGGACGCACCCGGACAATGTCGCGATTTTGTATCAGGCAATGACCGATCATTGGACGCTCGAAGACCTGTTGGACAGCCTGCCGCCACAGGCGCGAGAGATCGCGGGCACGCTCGCCCTCGGCCCGGAGGAGGGTCTGGCGCGCGAGGAACTGATGACGCGCCTGCACCTCGACCCGCTCGACCTGACCGCATCGCTCGCGACCCTGCGACAGGCCGCCATCGTGCATCGGCAATCAACGGGCGCGCTCTCGTTGCCGCGGGAGATGGCGACCGTGATTGCCCGCGCCGTCCGCGACCGGCAGCGCGGCGAGTTCGCCGCCCCAACGGTGCGTCAATTGCTGGAATCGCTCAACGCGGACGTGCTGCTCGACGCCGCGCGGCGCTGGCATGTGAC
>JALYXG010000709.1 GCA_030947205.1 Chloroflexota bacterium | reverse complement strand
AGGATTTTCGCCGTCATCTCCGGGTCGAAACCCCAGCGGTTTTGTTTCAATCGAAAGGAGCGGGCGACTTCCCGCGTACAGAGTTTGTAGCACGTCTCCATATCGGTCAACGTCGTGTTATAGAGGATATTCGCGACCGTCGTGAGCAGCTTATTGCCGACCTGATGCCAGTAGTACATCGCTTTGTGCTCGCCGAGGAAACGCGAGCCATAGACGACGCTGCTGCGCCCTTCGAGGATTGGTCGGAGCAAGGTGGGGTAGTCGCGCGGATCGTATTCAAGGTCGGCATCCTGCACGAGCAGGAAGTCACCCGTCGCGTTCTCGATCCCGGTGCGTACCGCCGCACCCTTGCCCCGGTTGCGGGGGAGCAGGAAGACGCGCACGCCGGGCAGTTCCGCGAGACCCGGTAAGAGTTCCCGGGTGCCGTCGGTCGAGCCATCGTCCACAAGGACAATCTCGGTTTCCAAGTGGAGCGCGCCGAGGTCCACATCGCGGATGCGCCGGACAATCTCCGCGAGTGTCTTGTGCTCGTTGTAGACCGGCACGATAACCGACAGTGTGCGCCACGGCTGCGAAACGGGTTCCTCCGGCCATTGCCAGGACATGCGGCGACGCCTCCTTGAGGAGTAGATCGTAGACGGTAGGCAGGAGACACTGTCTCACCACCTGCTGCGCGGGATACTACCGCATCATTACGTTTGCTGCATCTTCGGGAGGGGACAGGGCACGCGGAGGCGGTCGCAGAGTGCGGGGAGTGACTCGAAGCGGAACGGATGCGCCCGCCGCTCGACATGCGTCCGCAGTTCGTCCACGGTGCGGCGCGCCCGTTCGATAACGCGCGGGGGATAGTGATAGCGCGCGGCGTACTCCGCGAATTCGTCCTCGTCGTGCAGTTCGACGCGGCCGTCGGGGAAAATGACCAGATCGAGATCGAGATCGGTGTACCACACGACCGGTTCGGGTTCGACGTGCCAGCGCGGCGTCTTCGCGACATTGCAGTAATAGCCCCGCAGGTCGCCCGACGCGGCGTCATATCCCGCAATAACATTCCACCAGCGGTCGCGCCAGAAGAACTCCGCCGTCACATCGCCGGGCCGGAAGATTGGGGAGCGCCCCGCCACCTCCGGCCCGAAAACGCCCGACACGATCACATGGCACGGTCGCCACCGCAGCACGCGCACCGGATACGAGAACCGTGAGTGATCCCCCGTTCGCGCATGGTACAGCGCGACGCGGGCCTCGGCGGGAGCGCTAGACTCTGTGATCGGCATACCACGTTGCCTCACCTATAGAGGTGCCCCGACAATTTCCCGATGGCTCAAAGGATGAAGTTGCTCAGGTCTTCGTCGGCAGCGATGTCGCCGACTTTGTCGCGGACGTAGACGGCGTCAATCGTGATCGTCTGGCCGCGAAACGCCGTGGCATCGAACGACAATTGCTCGATGACGCGCTCGACGATGGTCGCCAGGCGGCGCGCGCCGATGTCCTGCGTGCGATTGTTGACGTCTGCCGCGAGCCGCGCCATCTCTTCCAAGCCGTCGTCGGTGAACTCGATGTCCACGCCCTCGGTGGCGAGCAAGGCGACATATTGCTTCGTCAGCGCGTTGCGCGGCTCCCGCAAAATTGCCAGCAAGTCCGTTTCGGTCAGGCTTCGCAGTTCGACGCGGAGCGGGAACCGTCCCTGCAACTCGGGGATCAGGTCGGACGGCTTCACGCCGTGGAAACTGCCCGCCGCGATGAAGAGGATGTGGTCTGTTTTCACCGGGCCGTAGCGCGTCATCACGACCGAGCCTTCGACGATGGGGAGCAGATCGCGCTGCACACCCTCGCCGGAAACATCCGCGCCGTACTCACCATTGCGCGAGATTGTCTTGTCAATCTCGTCAATAAAGACGACGGCGGCATCCTCGGCGCGGCGGATGGACTCGTCCACCACGGCGTCGAAGTCCACCATCCGGTATGCTTCCTGCTGGGTAAGGATGCGCCGCGCGTCGCGGACACTGACGCGGCGCGAACGGCGGCGCGACGAATTACGGCTCAGGTCGTCCAGAAAGTCGCCGTAGCTGCTTTCGTCGTAGGGGCCGTCGTCGCCGTACTCGTCGAAGAATTGCTCGATGTCAATCTCGACCGTCACGTCTTCGAGCAGGTCCTGATTGAGCATTTCCAGCAGTTTTTTGCGCTGCCGCCGCTGCCGCTGCGCCGTGACGGCCGTCTCGGCCGCCGGTTCGGGCTTCTCCACGGGGGCGACGCTCCGCCGGTTGGCACGCGGGCGGCGGTCGTTGTCGGTTTGTTCGAGCAGATAGGTGATTAATCGCTCCCGCGCCGCGACCTCGGCCTGGCTTTTGACCGCTTCCAGCCGCATCGAATGGAGATTGGAGATCGAGACCTCCACAAGATCGCGGATGATGGATTCGACATCGCGGCCGACGTAGCCGACTTCGGTGAACTTCGTCGCCTCGACCTTGATGAAGGGGGCGTCCACGATTTTGGCGACGCGCCGGGCGATCTCGGTCTTGCCGACGCCCGTCGGGCCCATCATCAGGATGTTCTTCGGCGTCACCTCGTCGCGCATGTCCTCGCTGAGGAGTTGCCGCCGGAAGCGGTTGCGCAACGCGATGGCAACGGCGCGCTTCGCCTCGTTCTGGCCGATGATGTACTTGTCGAGTTCCCCGACGATCTCGGCGGGCGTCATCGCCGTTGGTGGGGTAATTTCGGCGACGGTGGGTGCCGTGCCGTTCGGCGGGCCGGAATTCGCGGCCTGCGGCGGCTGCCGGTTGTCGCGGGGCGTCGTCACTTGTTCCGTTGCGCTCATCGTACAGTCCTTCGGCGATACGGCAGGGCGGATTCTTCCTTGCCGACCGTCAGCACGGTAATGTGGTCGTTGGTATAGATGCAGGTGTCGGCGGCGATGTGCATCGCTTTATCGGCGATCTCCTTCGCGGAGTACGACGTCCCATCGAGATACGCCTTCGCGGCGGCGAGCGCGAATGGCCCGCCGGAGCCGATCGCGATCACGCCCTCGTCCGGTTCGACCACGTCGCCCTCACCGGAGAGGACGAGGA
>JALYXG010000674.1 GCA_030947205.1 Chloroflexota bacterium | reverse complement strand
TATAAAGGGCAACCGTCGCGAGTGCGGCGAACGACCACGCCCGGCGGCGTCGCATCGAGAGATTCCTGCCGAGCGCGGCGAACAGCCCGATCACGATTGAGATGTTCCAGCCCGAGATAACGACGTGCTGGGTCGTGCCGGTCGCATTCAGCGCGTCGAGTGTCGCGCTATCGAGGACGCTCTTTTCGCCGAGCAGCATCCCGGCGGCGAGGTTCGCCTCCGGCGACCGGACGTACCGCTCGATCCCCGCGATGAAGCGTGCCACCGTGCGATGGCGGAGATCGGTTGGCGTCGTCGCGTCGTCGCGCCGCTCGATGCGTGCCCACCGGCCATAGAGCGAGCCGTCCGCATCGGCAAACCAGTTCTGGCGGAGCGTCGCGATCCCGCCAACGACGATCACATCGCCGCGATTAATCGGTGGATAGGAGGGTAGCGTCGCACGAAGGATTGCCGTGGCGGGTTGCCAGCCCCGGTCGGTGCGCACAGCGATGACGTGTACTCGAACCTGCGCCATTTCGCCGTGCGGGGTTGGCCATCCATCCACGACGCCTCGCGCGGCATTGACGTTCTCGCTTGTCCAGGTCACACCGCGATGCGCGGCTGGCTCCGCGCGATACAAACCCACAGCGAGCGCCAGACAGGTGAGTGCGGCGATCATCGCGCCACCACTCCGCGCGATGGCGGCGAGCAGTATCATGCCGATGGCGAGGAGTACGACGACGCGCCACGCATCGTGGTGCGCCGACCCGATCGCACCGGCAATGAGGATGCCGCAACACGGCCAGAGGACCGGCGGAAGTGTACCCGGACACGATGCCACCCCAGCGAGGGGAAGTGTCGCCGGATGTGCCGGGTGCGGGCTATGGAGCGACGGTGATGCGTTCACGGAGCTGCTCTACCGTTCGCGCGGAGACGCCACGGACGCGGGCCAGGTCCTCGATTTGCTTGTATGGGCCATTTGCCGTCCGGTCATCAATGATGCGCTGGGCGATGGCCGGGCCAATCGCGGGCAATGCCTCCAGCTCTCCTTGGCTCGCGGTGTTAATATTGATGCGTCCGGGCGCGGAGGGCGTCTTTTTTGTTGCGGTTTGCTGCGTTGGTGACACGGGAGGTGAAGGCGCGGCCGTCGTTCCAACGTTCGGGGGCGGGCTTGCGTTTGCGGATACTGAGGCGCGGGCGGTTGCCGACGCAAGGCGTGCGGTCTGGACCGGGATGATGTACTCCATACCGTCGCTCACGCGCGCGGCAGGGTTCAGCGCGGCGCGTTCCGCCTTGTCGGTGTACCCACCGGCGGCAGCAACGAGGTCGCTCAATCGGGCGTCGCCACGGAGCATATACGTTCCCGGATTGCCGACTTCCCCGCCGACCGCCGCGCGCACCTCCGGTTGCCAGCCCTCATCGCTCTGAACGAGCAGATCGGGCACATTCCGCTGGCGCAGCAGCACATAGATCGCCGCGACGACCAGCGCCGCGACCGCGCTGAGAATCAGTCCCCGCCGTCTGCTGCCTGTGTCTGACACCGCCGTCTCCTCGCCTCGGTTTAATCGGTTCTTCGTTACTTCGGGTACGTCGCTTGCGAGAGTATAGAAAGCGACGGCATGATCTGTCAAACGGGACAGATAGGAAGGTGCCAATGAACCACAACGACCACGTTATGCTCCTGCGGGATGGCATTGCCCGCCGCGATGATCCGAGCGAGCCGCCGGTCTGGGCGGACTACGGATCGGGTGGCGGCGCGTTCACGCTTGCGCTGGCTGATTTGCTCGGTGATGGCGCCGTGATCCATTCGGTGGATCGGGATCGCGGCGCGCTCACCGCACAGGAACGCGCGATGCGGGCGCGTTTCCCGGCGACCATCGTTCGGTACCACCAAAACGACTTCACACTCCCGCTGAACCTGCCCCCACTCGATGGCATCGTGATCGCCAACGCGCTGCACTTCGTGCGCGAGAGCGAGAAGTTGCCGGTCGTGCGGCGATTGCGCGCGTCGCTCCGTCCGGGCGGTCGGTTGATTCTGGTCGAGTACGACGCGGATCGCGGCAACCATTGGGTGCCATACCCGCTCTCCTACCCGACCTGGGCAACCCTCGCCAGCGCAGCAGGCTTCGCGACTACGCGGTTGCTCGCGTCGGTCCCGAGCCGCTTCCTTGGTTCCATCTATTCGGCGGTGAGCGAGTAGCGGGATGGGCGATCAGGTTTCCGCTTCAATTGGCTCGCGAATGCTGCTCAGATCACCCTCCGTGCCTTGTGCGATCTCGGGCGCGATGCCGAAGCGTGCGGCGATGTCCGGCGCGTAGCGCGCGAGGTCGCGTCGCAGGCGAATCAGGGCGACATCTTTCGCCTTCGCTTCGAGCATCACATCGCAGGTCAAGGACGATGCCGCGCGCATGAAGGTGATGAACTCGAACGGATGGAGGAAATCGGCGTGCCCCGTCCAGATCGGCGGTTGGAGCGTCGTTTCCGCCTTGCCGGTCTTACGGTTCTTTCGCGTCACTTCGCGGAACTCCGTGCGCGGCGACGAGAAGTGCATCTTCGGGCGCACGCCATCGGGCCAGGTGCGGACGAACCGCGCGAACGTCGGTGCAATGTCCAATCCCTCCGGGTTGTTGCACCAGAAATGCAGATTGTCGAAGATCAGCGGCACGCCCGTCGCGTCGTGGATCGCCAGCACATCGGCGGCGCTGAAACGAATGTCATCGTTTTCGAGCACGAGCCGCCGGAGGACGGGTTCCGGGAGGCGTCGGTATGTCTCGATCCAACGGGCGCGCCCGCTCACCTTGTCGCCGTAGACGCCGCCGACGTGGATGACAACGACCGCCTCCGGGCCAAGTTCCATGCAATCGAGCAGTTCCGCCTGGCTCGATAAGTCCCAGATGCTTTTCTCGACCACCGCCGGGTCCGGGCTATTCATGACGATGAATTGCGAGGGGTGGAACGACAGCCGCAGGCCCATGTCGCGGGCCTGCCTGCCGAGATCGCGCAGTTCGACCGCGCATTCACGGATTTGATTGTGGAATTGTGGCAAGTCGGGATGCGTCGCGTACGGAGCGACATCGGACGACATGCGGTACATGGTGATATCGTGCCGCCTGAGATATTCGAAGATGGCGCGCAGATAGACGAGCGATTCCCGCAAGTGCGGACCGCTCTGCCAGCGCCGGGCGTCGTTGCTTTTCAGATCGGCTTCGCCCACCACCTTGACGGCGAACCCGAGACGGAGCGGTTGATCGGTCACACGCACCTCATACGCACTGACAGACTTGCAAGAAAGACGCCCCGAGATGCGCGCGTCCGTGTCACATCCACCATCGAAAATACACGGAAGTGGGGCAAACGGTTTAGGTACGCGTATTGCATAAGGGCTATTGGGTAATGGAGGAAATGGCGTGGAAATGATTCAAGCGACGCTGGTGCTACTCGTAATGTTCGTTGGACTGCTGGCAATGCTCTTCGTCGCGCTGGTCGCCGCCGCCGCCGCTACCGACCGTGCCCGCGTCCCCGTCGCCGAGCGTCCTGCTCGTTCGGTTCGTCATCAATAGCGAAAAAAGAGCGGTGAATCTCCCGATACCTTCCGTGTGATGAGGGACAGAATTTAGCGACGGTTCTGGTTGTTCACGGCCTTGATGAGTTGCTTGTTCCGCTTATCGGCGTGGGCATTGTTCACGACTAAGATCGCGTGAATCATGCCGGGAACCCAGAAGCAGAGCGTCAGAACAAGATTTAGTACTGCCTGGCCGGGCTTACCCTTCAGCAGAACCGCGACCGGAGGAAGTACGATCGCGAGTACGTAGTCCATGGTATTTGCCATCCTTTGCGAGTGCGATCATGATGAGACGCCGACACGCATAGTTTAGCCGATCCACTATCGAGCCACCAATCAGCTGGGATGGTTGGCGGGGTAATCGCATATGAAATGTCCCGCCACATAAGCGCCAGTGAAAATTGCCCCAACGTGACGCGATTGCCCAGATAGGTGCTCGCGCGAGGTGACAGGGGGTTCGGGTTATGCTATTATCAAGCCTTGTTCCCGGTCTGAGCGGGAAAAATGACGCGCTGGCGGCGTAGCCAAGTGGCAAGGCATGGGTCTGCAAAACCCTGATCACCGGTTCGAATCCGGTCGCCGCCTCCAACGATCCCTCCCACAAGAAAGGACGCACGATGACCGACGCGGACGCTTCCTCGCCGGATACGCTGGTGCGCACCGAAACGGTGCATCAGGGCAAACTGCTTACCGTGCGTGTGGACACCGTCCGCCTGCCGTCGGGCCGCGAGACGGGGCGCGAAGTCGTCATCCATCCCGGCGCGATTGCTCTCGTGCCGCTCCTCGACGATGGGCGGGTCGTGCTCGTGCGGCAATGGCGACACGCGGTCGGGCGGATGCTTCTCGAAGTGCCGGCGGGGACGCGCGAGCCGAATGAGCCACCGGAGCGGACGGCCGCGCGCGAGTTGACCGAGGAAACCGGCTATACCGCCGACCGAATCATCCCCTTGGGGGCGTTCTTCACCGCGCCCGGCTTCTGCACCGAAGAGATTCACGCCTATCTCGCGGTCGGCCTCCACGCGGGCGACGCGACACCCGAAGACGACGAGGGGATCACCCTGGAACACCTCGCCCTCGCCGATGCGCCCGCCGCCATTGCACGCGGCGACCTCCACGACGCCAAAAGCATCGCCGCCCTCTTCATGGCTCAACACTACCTCGCCACGCATCCGGGAACGTAAAATTACCAAGATGAAAAAAGGAACGTAACGCAGAGATCACAGAGACCGCAGAGACCACAGAGAAAAATGAGATGGAGTTTTTATCTCCCTTCTCTGTGTCCTCTGCGGTCTCTGTGATCTCTGCGCTATGTCCCTTCCTATATCACGTCCGGCCTGGTTTGTCGCGGAGGAGGCGCTGGATGTCCGATGCGAAGAGGACTTCGCTGTCATCTTCCGGCGCATAGCCGATCACGGTGCGAGCGTTGACGAGGCTCCAGAAGGCGCGCGTATTGCCGGAGATGCCGTAGAAGACCTGCCACGGGATGCCGTGTTCGTCCTCGATCCGCTCCGTCTCGATGGATTTGATCGTCAATTGTTGGAGGTCGCGCGCGCTCAGGTACGCGCCGAGGTCGCGCTTGTAGCCCTTTGGGTCGTCAGCGAACTGGTCCGCGTTGATCTCGCGGGGCGCGCCGATCCGCAGGTGGACATTCTCGACCTTCCGACCAAGCGTGCCGGTCGCGAAAACGAAGCCGAGATGCTCGTACGTCGCCTTGGCCCAGCCATACCAGTTGTCACTTTTTGGGTAGGTGCTCGGCAGCACGACATCCATCTTCCCATCGTGAATCAGATGCTCGTACCAGTCCGCCGCATGGTTCGATGAGGCGACGACGACCCGCCGGACATTTTCTTCGAGCGCCAGTTGGAAGACGCGATAGGCCATGTCCACATTCGCCCGCTCCGCCTCGTACGCGGAACCAGGCGTCAGCCGCGTTGCGCGCTGACTGGTAGACATCGCGGCGTCGGGCGACCGGTTGAAGGCGAGATGCACGATCGCGTCCTGCCCGCGAAAGAACGGGCGGAGCGTTTCGTCGTCGTCTTCGAGCAGGTTCGCAACCTGCACGCCCGCGATGGGTGTACCGTCGCCGCGCGTCGCGCGCACATCAACCAACGTCAGATCGTATCGCCCCTGGAGACCCGGTAGCAAGCGGCTCGCGATGTATCCGGTCGCCCCGGTGACGAGAACCTTGCGATTCGCCATCTGGTCGGTTCCTTTCAGTTTAAGATCCACGCAGTCGCAGAGGCTTCTCTCGATGGTGGCGGGCTTCAGCCTGCCCCCGGCGAAGAGGCGGGCTGATGAACCTTAACAACTTACTTCGGTAACAACCCGACATACCTGAGCAGAGCGGTCGAACCGGTCGCGAACGGGTCGAGGAAGCCGATCACCGCTGCTTTCATCTCCTCCCACTGATCGGCACGGTGATGATGATGGACAATCTCCTGCCGCAGCCAGCGCCAGAGTTTCTCAATCGGATTCGTCCACGGTGCATACGTCGGTAGCCAGAGAATGTGGATGCCGAGCATGCTCGCCTTGGCCAGCACGTCGG
>JALYXG010000108.1 GCA_030947205.1 Chloroflexota bacterium | reverse complement strand
CCCACGTTTGTACGTCGGAATAGCGGGGTTTTCCACATGGCAGATGTCAAGTGGCTGGGCAATACATGTTTTCGGATCAAGAGCCGCGAGGCGATGGTGCTGATGGATCCCATCGCGCGCGATAGTGGCATGACGATGCCGAAGCAAAAAGCGGACATCGTTACGCTCTCCATGCGTGGCCGCGCCAACGCCCTCGCGAATGTCGAGGGCGAATACACGCTGATCGAAGGGCCGGGCGAGTACGAGGTGCAGGAAGTCTTCCTGTCCGGTATCCGCACGCGGCGCAACGGCACGGGCGGCGCGCAAAAGGACTTCAACACGGTCTATCTCGTCGAGATGGATGAGATGATCTTCTGCCACCTCGGCAGCCTCAACAAGCCGCTCACCGAGGCGCAGGTGGAGGCGATGGGCGATGTGGATGTCTTGTTTGTCCCAATCGGCGGCGAGGATAGCCTTTCACCCGCTGGCGCGACCGAGGTGATCGGTCAGATCGAGCCGCGCCTGGTCATCCCGATGCGCTACAAGATCAACGATGAAGCGGGCAAACGCGCCCTCGGCGAGTTCGCCGCCGCGCTCGGCCTCACCGAAGTGCCGCGCGAAGATCGCCTCATTATTCGCAAAAATACCCTGCCCGAGACGATGGGCGTGACCGTGCTGGATGTGTAGCGAGCGGCGAGTAGTCGGTAGTCAGTAGTCAGAAAGACGTGCGGGGATGGTAGGCGTCGGAAGGGAGCCGTCAGGGTGAGGATTCAGTAGTTCGCGAGCGAGGCCGGGAGCGCATCGTATCGCAACTGACTACTGACTACTGACCACTGACTACTGAGGAGGAGCGGGTGCCGAAGTTCATCTTTGTGACGGGCGGCGTGGTGTCATCGGTTGGCAAAGGAATTGCCGTCGCTTCGATTGGTCGGCTGCTGAAAAGCCGGGGGGTTTCCGTCTCGATCATCAAGCTCGATCCGTACCTCAATGTGGACCCTGGCACGATGTCCCCGTACCAGCACGGTGAGGTCTTCGTCACGGACGACGGCGCGGAGACGGACCTCGATCTGGGGCACTACGAACGATTCATTGACGAATCGCTCACGCGCGCCTCGAATGTCACGACCGGCCAGATTTACTCGACGGTTCTCCAGAAGGAGCGGCACGGCGATTACCTCGGTGGCACGGTGCAGGTCATCCCGCATGTCACGAACGAGATCAAGGCGCGCATCCACGCCGCCGCCGAGGCGCAATCGCCGCACACACCCGAAGTAGTGATCGCCGAGGTCGGCGGCACGGTTGGCGACATCGAAAGCCTCCCCTTCCTCGAAGCGATTCGACAGATGCGCAAAGACGCGGGTCGCGGCAACGTCCTGTATATCCACGTCACCCTGCTGCCGAAGGTTGGCGCGACGGGCGAACTGAAGACCAAGCCGACGCAGCACTCGGTCAAGGAACTCCGCTCCATTGGCATTAACCCAGATATCATCATCTGCCGCTCGGACTACGATGTGCCGGACGATGTGAAAGAAAAAGTCGCGCTCTTCGGCGATGTCGAGGAGCGTGCGGTGATCCCGTTGACGACGGTGAGCAGCATCTACGAAGTGCCGCTCGTTCTCGAACGAGCCGGACTTGGCGATTTCATTGTCGAAACGCTCCGCCTCCCGACGATCCCGGTGGACCTGCGCCAGTGGGAATCGCTGGTCGAGCGCATCCAGCGGCCACGCCGCCCGGTGAAAATCGCGCTCGTCGGCAAATACGTCGCGCTGCGGGATGCCTACATCTCCATTGCCGAAGCGCTGCACCACGCCGCGCTCGCCAGCGATGTGGCAGCGGAGATCGTCTGGATTGATTCGGAGGACCTCGAAGGGCACGACCCGGAGCCGTTCTTCCGCGATGTAGCGGGCATCCTCGTCGCGCCGGGCTTCGGGCCGCGCGGCACCGAGGGCAAGGTGATCGCGGCGCAGTACGCGCGGGAGCGCCACATCCCCTTCTTCGGCATTTGCTACGGCATGCAGATGGCGGTGGCGGAAGCGGCGCGGCACCTCGCGGGGCTGACAAACGCGAACAGCGTCGAGATTGATCCGGCGACACCGAACCCGGTCGTGCATCTGATGCACGACCAGCGCAATGTCGTGGATATGGGCGGCACGATGCGTCTTGGGCATTGGCCATGTCATCTCGTTCCCGGCACGCGGGCGGCGGAGGCGTACGGCGACTCGTTCGTGATGGAGCGCCACCGACACCGCTACGAGATCAACAATGAGTACCGGGCGATCCTTGCGGATTGCGGGTTCATCGTTTCCGGCACATCGCCGGACGAGCGGCTGGTCGAGATCATGGAGCGCGTGGATCATCCGTGGTTCGTCGGCGTGCAATTCCACCCGGAATTCCTTTCGCGCCCGACCCGGCCCCATCCGCTCTTTTTGGCATTCATCAACGCCGCGACGACGACCCCGCGCGAAGGTACGCAACAACCACTACCGATCGCACGCGAGTTGGTCGCGGAAGCAATGCGGCACGATTGAGGGAGCCTCACCCCCATCTGCCCAGAGGGCACCCCCTCTCCTTTGCTTGTCAGCAAAGGAGAGGGGGAGAAATGCGGGGGAGAGATGCGAGGTAATTCGGACTATGGGAGGACGCCAAGGCACTTCGTACCATTCCTCGCCCCTCTCCATCGCCAGACACACCTATCTATTCCCCGATCTTGGGGCGATGGAGAGGGGTCGGGGGTGAGGAGTTCTCTCTTGCGCTGCATCGTTGGGACTGCTATACTGCTGCCGCTTTCGGGCGGGTTCCCAGAAAGAGGAGTGACGCGTTTATGGATCGTAAAGAGCTGAGCACGCTCGCCCTCGCGTCGCAACTCGGGTTCAGTATCGCGGGGCCGCTCGTCGTCTTTATCATCGGGGGGATCTTCCTCGACAAGAAAGTTGGCTCAAGCCCGCTCTTTCTGCTTATCGGTATTGCCTGCGGCATGGTGGGCGCGGGCTATGCAATCTATGATTTGATACGGAAACTACCGACAGGCCGGGGGCGCCCACCGGACCGGCCGAACGGGCCGACTGTGTAGCGTCCACGCAACCTGTCCGACGATGTACAGGGAGTGAACCGAGCAAAGGAGCACGGATGGACACGATTTTTGCGATCAACGTACCGAAAATCAGCCTGCCCGCCGAAGAACTCTTCCATATCGGGCCGGTCAAACTGACCAACTCCAACCTGATGATGTTAATTGTGATGACGCTGCTCGTCCTCTTCTTTGCGGTCGCCTGCCGCAAACTCACGACGATTCCCGGTCGGCGGCAAGCGCTCGTCGAGACAGCGGTAGACGGCCTGTTCAACTTCACGGCCTCGACGGCTGGTAGCAAGGAACTCGCGCGGCGCATCTTCCCCCTGATCGCCACGCTCTTTATCTTCATCCTTTGTGCGAACTACTCCGGCTTGCTGCCGGGCATCGGCTCGATCTATGTCAAAAAAGACGTGCCGGTCGCCGCAACGACGGTCAAGTCAATGAGCGACGCAGAGAAGCAGAAAGAGCGCATCACGCAGCTTCCCGACGGCAGTTTCGTCGCCAAAGACGAGCATGTACCGATCTTCCGCTCCCCGAACGCGGACCTCAATATGACGCTCGGCATGGCGCTGATCGTCGTCGTGCTCGTGCAGGTCATGGGCATCCGAGCGCATGGGATCGGTGGCTACACAAAAGAACTCTTCACGCCGGTCTTCCTCGGGCCAATCCATATCATCGGCGAGATTTCGCGCGTCATTTCGCTTTCTTTCCGGTTATTCGGCAACATCTTCGGCGGCGAAGTGCTCGTGACCGTCATGTATGCACTCACCTTCCTCGTTGTCCCGACCATCTTCCTCGCCCTGGAAGTCTTCTTCGGCGCCATTCAGGCGCTCCTTTTCAGCGTGCTGACGACGATTTATATCGCCCTCGCAGTCGCGGGGCATGGCGACGCGCATGAGGATGCACACGGACACGAAAGTATCGGTATGGAAGAAACGGGCGCGCATCTCGGCTAGGCGCTCTTACACCACGGACTCAACCGGCGGCGCACGCAGCCGGACGGAGCATAAAAAGTCGGCGCGCAGCAACGGGGCTGCCGCCAGTATGGACCAAAAGGAGTGGGAACATGGCGTTCGATGCGGAAGCAGCAAAGCGTCTTGGCGCTGGTGTGGCAATCGGTATGGGCGCGATCGGCCCTGGCATCGGTATCGGTATCGCCGTTGCCGGAGCAATGCAGGCCATTGGTCGCAACCCGGAGGCGGTTGGTGACATTCGTACGACGATGATCATCGGCGTCGGCCTCGCGGAAGCGGTCGCGATTTACGCCTTCGTGATCGCGCTCGCGCTCGCGTTCATTTAGTCACCGGCTACGGCTACCGCGCGATGGTGCGGCACTTCATCGGTCGGGGGTTTAGCGGGGAGCGAGCGTTTCGCCGCTCCCCGCCGCGTACCGACTGATACGGAAGCGAGCAGACAGATGAGCGCTCTTGGCATTGACTTCCCGACATTGATCTTCCAGGTGATCTGCTTCGGCCTCCTGATCTATCTCTTGCAGCGGGTCGCGTACAAGCCCGTCCTCAAAATGCTCGATGACCGCGCGACCAATGTGCGCGAGAGCCTCGAGGCGGCAGAGAAGGCGCGGCAGGAGATGGCCGCCGCCGAACAACGCGGATTGGCGGAACTCCAGGCGGCCCGTGCGGAAGCGCAAGGGATCGTCGCCCGCGCCCGCGAGCAGAGCGAGCAGACGATTGCGGCATCCCGCGCCGCTGCCCGCGAAGAGGCTGAAAAAGTGAAGGTGCAGTTCGAAACGCAGATGCATGCCGAGCAGGCGCGCGCGCGCGACGAACTGCGGCACGAAGTTGCGGACCTCGCGATCCTCGCCGCGAGCCGCGTCGTCCGCCGGTCGCTCGATCCCGAGCAGCACCGGCAACTGATCGAGGATACGCTGCGTGAGGCCGTGGATAGTCAGCAAGGTCGCGCGGCAGACTAGCGATGAGCAATGAGCAATGAGCAACGAGCAATGAGTAGTGGACACGACACTCATTGCTCATTGCTCACCACTCATTGCTGACGCGAACGGAGTGAGCGTTCATGGCAGCAAATGCAGCCGCACGGCGCTACGCGCAAGCGGTCTTCGACATCGGAAAAGAACACAAGAGCCTGACGGTTTGGGATGTGGACCTGCGGATCATTCGGGAAACCCTTTCGGCGGACCCGTCGCTGATGAGCGTCCTCGCCAATCCGGAAACATCTCTGGCGGAGCGGCAGCGGCTGATCGAGCGACTGTTTTCTTCGTCACTGACGCCCGTCGCATATAACTTCGTCAAGCTCCTGCTCCGCAATCACCGACTGGTGCTCGCGCCGCAGATTCAGGAAGCCTTCGACGAGATGTACCTCGCCGATCAGGGCATCGCCTACGCCGATGTGACGACGGCGGTGCCGCTCAATGCGGCAGAAGAGGCGCGCGTGGCGGAATCGCTGACACGCTTCACCGGCAAGACGATTAAGTTGCGCACGCACGTTGACCCCGAGATCATCGGCGGCATCCTCGCCCGCGTGGGCGATCAGTTGATAGATGGCACTGTGACGTCACAGCTCCGCCAACTCAAGAACCGCCTCGCCGCGGTCTAACAGCAGTAACCGGGGAGGTTTTTCATGGCTGTACGTTCTGCGGAAATCCGCGACATTATCCGGCAGGAGATCGAGGGCTTCGATCAGGAAGCGACGGTCACGAATGTCGGCACCGTGATTGACGTCGGCGACGGCATCGCTCGCGTCTACGGCCTCTCGAATGTCCAGGCAAGCGAACTCGTCGAGTTCACGCCTTCGAGCGGCGAGACGATTGTCGGCATGGCGCTCAACCTCGAAGAGGACAACGTCGGCGTCATCATCTTCGGTGACTACACGGTCATCGAGGAAGGAACGACCGTCCGCACGACGGGACGGATCGCGCAGGTGCCGGTCGGCGATGCGCTGTTCGGGCGTGTCGTCAACGCGATTGGCCAGCCGATTGACGGCAAAGGCCCGATCCAGACCGACAAGTTCCGCCCGATCGAGCGCATCGCCCCCGGCGTCATCACGCGCAAATCGGTGAGCGTCCCGGTCCAAACCGGTGTCAAGGCGATTGACGCGATCATCCCGATCGGTCGCGGTCAGCGCGAACTGATCATCGGCGACCGACAGACGGGCAAGACCGCCGTCTGTCTCGACGCGATCATCAACCAGAAGGGTAAAGACCTCTGGTGCATCTACGTCGCCATCGGTCAGAAGCAGTCACAGATCGCCCAGGTCGTCGCGACGCTCGAACGGCACGGTGCGATGGAGTACACGACGGTCGTCGCCGCCAGCGCATCCGACCCCGCGCCGCAGTGGTACATCGCCCCGTACGCGGGCTGCGCCATCGGCGAGGAAGTGATGGAGTCCGGTCGCGACGCGCTGATCATCTACGACGATCTTTCCAAGCACGCGTGGGCATACCGCCAGGTGTCGTTGCTGCTGCGCCGCCCGCCGGGTCGCGAAGCATATCCGGGCGATGTTTTCTACCTGCATTCCCGCCTGCTGGAGCGCGCCGCACGGTTGAACGAGGATTACGGCGGCGGCTCGCTGACCGCGCTGCCGATCATCGAAACGCAAGCGAACGACATCTCCGCCTACATTCCGACGAACGTCATCTCGATCACGGATGGCCAGATATTCCTCGAAACCGACCTCTTCAATGCCGGTGTGCGGCCCGCCGTCAACGTCGGGTTGTCGGTGTCGCGCGTCGGTTCGTCGGCGCAGACGCGGGCGATGAAGCGCGTCGCCGGACGGATGAAGTCCGAACTGGCGCAGTTCCGCGAGTTGGCGGCGTTCGCGCAGTTCGCCTCCGACCTCGACCGCTCGACGCGGATGCAGATTGATCGCGGACAGCGGCTCACGGAACTGTTGAAGCAGCCACAGTTCGCGCCTGTTTCGCTCGAAAATCAGGTCGTCGCAATCTTCGCCGGCACGAACGGCTTGATTGACGAGGTTCCCGTGCCGCAGGTACGCGAGTTCGAGCGCCAACTGCTCGAGTACATGGCGACGCAGCACCCGGAGATCATGAAGGCGATTGCCGATACGAAGGACTTGCCGAAAGAGTCCGAGGAAGCATTGCGGGCGGCGATTGAAGAGTTCAAGCGTGGCTCGACCTTCGCGCAGCCGACCACCGGTCGCGCCGTCGCAGCGAGTTAAAGGGAGCGAACGATGCCAAGCGAACGCGACATCCGAACGCGCATCCGCTCCGTCCGTAATGTTTCTCAGATCACCCGCGCGATGGAGATGGTCGCCGCGTCGAAGATGCGGCGCGCGCAGCAGCGGGTCGGCGCGAGCCGACCGTACAGCGAGCGGTTGCGCGCAATGCTCGCCGATGTCGCTGCTGCGGCGAGCGGCGCGGACGCGCAGGAGTATCCGCTCCTGCGTCAGCGCCCGGTGCGCCGCGTCGAGTTAATTCTCGTCACGGGCGAGCGTGGACTGGCGGGGAGCCTCAACTCGAACATCATCCGGCGCGCGACGCGGTTCCTCGTGGACGAGATGGAATCGCAGCAGGTCGAGGCGCAGGTGATCGCGGTCGGTCGCAAGGGGCGCGATTTCATCCGACGCAGTCAGCGCGAGATCGCCGCCGAATTCATCGGCATCGGGGATCGCCCAACCCTGTCGGATATCGCCCCGATCGCGCGAGTCGCGATGGACGACTACATTAACGAGCGCGTGGACGCGGTCTATATCGCTTACACGCGGTATGTGAATACGCTGACGCAGCGACCGGAACTCGTGAAGATTCTGCCGATCGAACCGCCGGAAACACAGGAAGCGCATACATCCGGGGAATATCTCTTCGAACCAAGCCCCGAGGCCGTTCTGGAGCAAATTCTGCCTCGCTTCGTCGAAATCTCGGTCTATCAGGCGGTGCTTGAATCTATCGCCAGTTATTACAGCGCGCAGATGGTCGCGATGCGCAACGCGACGGACAACGCGAAGACTGTCGTCAGCGATCTGCGCCTCGCGCTGAACAAGGCACGGCAGACGCGCATCACCAACGAAGTCGCGGAAATCAGCGCCGGGGCGAACGCACTCGGCGAAGTCGCGGGTTAACGAATATAAGGAGGCTACCGATGGCTACCGCCGTCACGGAAACGCTCACCACCGACCAACGTAAAGCGACGGGGCACGTCACACAGATCCGTGGCGTCGTCGTGGATGTCGAATTTCCGCCCGATCAGTTGCCGGAAATCTACAACGCCATCCAGACGAAGATGCCGGACGGCTCGACGCTGACACTGGAAACGCAGCAGCACCTCGGCAACGACACAGTACGCGCCGTCGCGATGTCCACGACGGACGGCCTGCGGCGCGGCCAGGAGGCATGGGACATCGGCTCGCCGATCACGATCCCGGTCGGCCCGGAAACGCTCGGCCGCATCTTCGATGTGACCGGCAATCCGATTGACAACAAGGGGCCGGTTGTGACGGAGCGGCACTTCTCCATCCACCGCCCCGCCCCCTCGTTCGATGAGCAACTGACCTCGGTTGAGGTCTTCGAGTCAGGGATTAAAGTCATTGACCTGATCGCCCCCTTCACACGCGGCGGCAAGATGGGCCTGTTCGGCGGCGCGGGCACGGGCAAGACGGTTATCTTGCAGGAACTCATCCGCAACATCGCGGCGGAGCACGGCGGCTACTCCGTCTTCGCCGGCGTGGGCGAGCGCTCTCGCGAGGGGAACGACCTTTACCACGAGATGACGGAATCGGGCGTTATTGACAAGACCGTGATGGTCTTCGGCCAGATGAATGAGCCGCCCGGCGCACGCCTGCGCATCGGCCTGACGGGCGTGACGATGGCGGAATATTTCCGCGATGTCGAGGGGCGCGACGTGCTCCTCTTCATTGACAACATCTTCCGCTTCGTGCAGGCAGGTTCGGAAGTCTCCGCCCTCCTCGGCCGCATGCCGAGCGCGGTGGGGTACCAGCCGACGCTCGCCTCCGAGATGGGGCAATTGCAGGAGCGGATCACCAGCACCGCTAAAGGCTCGATTACCTCCGTCCAAGCGATCTATGTCCCGGCGGACGACTACACCGACCCGGCCCCGGCGACGACCTTTGCCCACCTCGACGGCTCGATCAACCTCGAACGGTCGCTCGCCGAGCAGTTCCTGTACCCCGCAGTGGACCCGCTCGCCTCGT
>JALYXG010000665.1 GCA_030947205.1 Chloroflexota bacterium | reverse complement strand
TCACGGTGCTGACGCGGGCGGTGACGGCGTGGGGTTCCGCCGCGCCGCTCGTGACGGTCAATCTCCTGCTGATCGTTACTGCCGCGCTCGCGATGCAGTATTTCCCGGTTCGCCTCAGCCATCGGTTGGAAATCGCCTTCGCCGAGCCGCCGCTGATCGTGCAGGGCGCGGTGATGGGGGTCGTGGTCGCGCTGATTTTCGCGCTCGGCCCAAAGGGCGTGGCGCCGTTCATTTACTACCAATTCTGATAGAATCGCGGCGAACCGAGAGAACCGCGAGGTGCAGCCCATGGCCCGTGTGACCCGCATCGAACCGACGACCGACCTCCGCCCGATGGGCGCGTCGTCCCACGTCCGCGCGTATGCCGAAGGCAACGCCGACCTTGACCTTCCCGGCGACCCCGCCGTCTCGGTTCATCAGCGTGACACGACGCCCCTCGGCGTGATCGTGCCGCGCGGCACGACGGTTGGTGATGCGTGGCGGGTCTTCGCGGCGGTGGTCGTCTGCCTTTCGATCACGCTGCTGCTCAACACCAAATCGGTCGTCAAGGTCGCGGACGAACAGCCGGACGGCCCGGCGCGGGCGGTCTTGCTTGCGGGCGCGCGCGGTCTCGACGCCGTCGCCAGCGCGCTCCAGTTCAACCGCGTGAATGCGTGGATTGATGGCGCGCTCAATCGCCGGGACGAGGCGCCCGCATTCAGCTCCACCGCCGCCAACCCGCCGGTGGCGCCCGTCGCCCCGCCCGCCATCGTCGCGCCGCCCACCGACAATCGGACGGCCCCCACGCTGGCGCCGACCGATACGACGGCGGCACTGCCGCTTGGCCCGCCACTGCCGCTCGGTCCGCCGCTGCCGCCACCACCGACGCTGCGCGCAGTGACGGTCGCGAATCCGCTGCGGGTGTATGTCGCGGGGGATTCGTTCGCCACCTGGATGGGCTACGATTTCGCCGACTACGCGAAGCGCGACGGTGTACTAACGTCTCTGCTGGATTTCAAAATTTCCTCCGGCCTCGCGCGGCCCGATTACTTCGACTGGCCCGCCCGCCTGACGCAGGCGATGGGGAACACGCCGACCCCGGAGGCGGTCGTCTGGTTCTCGGGCGCGAACGACTACGTTGACATGCGCACCGATTCCGGCTCACTCACGCGCGGCACGCCGGAGTGGCTGACGGAGTACCGTAAGCGAGCCGACGAGGTGATGGATATCGTCGGCAAGCGCGGCGGGCAGATGTACTGGGTTGGCCAGCCGATCATGCGGGACAAGGCGCGCTCGAAGGTCGCGGCGGACATCAACGCCGTCGTGCAGACGGAGGCGCAGTCCCGCCCGTGGGTGCATTACCTCGATATCTGGGCGATGTTCACGGACAGCAACGGCAACTACGCCGCCTTTCTGCCCGACTCAAGCGGCGAACTCGTGCGCGTGCGGCAGGAAGAAGGCATCCACCTGACCCGCACCGCGACGACCTGGATCTCCGACCGCGTCTACGAGGCTATGCGGCGTGACTTCAAGTTCCCCGCGCCATGACAACGAAAAGATAATCCCTGGGAAGAGAGGCTTAACGCAGAGGACACAGAGCGCGCAGAGCGGCATTCATATTTTTCTCTTCTCTGTGTCCTCTGTGCTACTCCCCTTTCCCGTTGTCTTGTCGGTTCAGCGCGTCGCGGTCGAAACCGGCGATGCGCTTGTAGTCCGCCGTGATCGCCTCCATCTCGGCGCGCGGCATGACCGCTTCGAGGTCGTCGAAGCCGTGCGGGGCGCGCTCCTCCACCAGTTGCATGATCCTCTCCGCCCCTTGCGTCCGGTTAGTCAGCGTGACCCGCGCGGTCATCGGCAGGCGTTGCGCCTCGTATACGCGCAAAGCGGCGGGAATATCGGCAGCAGCGGCGAGGGCGTCGGTCAGGGCGCGGGCATCGAGGATCGCCTGCGACGCCCCGTTCGAGCCGACGGGCCACATCGGGTGTGCGGCGTCGCCGAGCAGCGTCACCGCCCCGAAACTCCAGCGGTCGAGCGGATCGCGGTCCACCAGGGGATACTCGTAAACTGCCTCGGCGCGCCGGACAACATCGGGGATGTCGAGCCAATCGAATTGCCAATCCGCGAAGGCGGGCAGGAAGTCGGCGAGGTTGCCCGGTCGGTTCCAGTCCTCCCGATTGTGCAGCGTGCTCTTGTCGAAGCGTCGTTCGGCGACCCAGTTGAGCAGGAACTCCCCCCGCTCGTCGGCAGTCGGGGTAATCGGATAGGCGACGAATTTCTGGTCGGCATGGCCTGCCATGAACATCGAGCGCCCAGAAAGTACGGGCGCGCACCGCGTCGTGCCGCGCCAAAGGATCGCGCCGTTCCAGATCGGTGGCCCTTCATCGGGGTACAACTGTTGGCGCACGGCGGAATGGATGCCATCCGCGCCGATCAGCACGTCGGCGGTCTCGGTGGCGACCGATGCACCCGTGCGACGATCCACGAATCGCGCCGTCACCGTACCATCGTCCTCGTGCGCGAACGAGGCGAGGTGATGGCCCGTGTGGAGATGCGACGCACCCAGCCGCTCCCGCACCGTGTCGAGCAGCAACATCTGAAATCTGCCCCGGTGGATGGAGATTTGCGGCCACCGATAGCCCGCTGCCAGCCCGCGCGGCTCCTGCCAGATCGCTTGACCGAACTTGTTGTAGTAGCACAACTCCTGGGTCTGGACACCCACGGCGACGAGCGCATTGAGCAGCCCGAGGTCCGTCAGTTCGCGCACCGCGTGGGGCAGCAGATTGATCCCGACGCCAAGTCCCCGCACCGCCGACACCGACTCGTAGACATCCACCGCGACGCCCGCCGCGTGTAGCCGCAGCGCCGCCGTCAGCCCGCCAATCCCGCCACCAACCATCAATGCCCGCATGGGTCTCCACCTCCCGCATACGGAAAAGATTAGACCAGTGAATTCCTCATGGCTCCTGTCGCTGAATCGCGGCAATTCGGTCGAAGTGGCGGTCATAGGAGTAAAGTGTCTCACTGCCGTCCTGTTGCATTATCGCAACCAGCAGCGCATCGCCGAAGTCGAGTCCGCCCGTCGTTCCGTATACGCGCAATGCCTCAAGCACCGAGCGCCGGTTCTGCACGCGGAAGTGAGAGAGCCGCGTTAAAGGCGTCAGCAAGGCGGTGACTTGCGCACGGGAAAGATTATAAAGCCGAGGGGAAGCAAGGACATGTACGGCATCGGCGATCACTGTGTCGGGGGCGGCGATGGTTAGGCTACCCTGCTCCACTCGCTCAAAAAGCGCACTCGCCGCCGCTTGCTTCGCCGGGTCATCGCCAGTCAGCAAGCGGATAATGACGTCGGTATCAATGTACGGCAGCGTCACGAATCGGAGGTGGGCGTGGAGGGGCGCGCCGCGTTCGCCTGATCCTCACGGGCAATCGCACGCATTTCGTCCCACGAAAGAGGCGTTGCGAGTGATCCCGCTGCCCCGCGCAGCGAAGCGACTGTCGGATAGATCGGCGCACGCAACTCGATCTTCCCTTCATCTTCGATCACGAAGGTCAACTTGTCGCCTGCGGTAATCCCGAGTCGCTTGCGAACTTCAGCAGGGATCGTCACCTGCCCCTTGCTTGTCATAGTGGAGATAATCTCCTTCATGTATTGCCCCACAGATAACGACATGTAGCCGATGTAAGGAGAGTATATGCACTCCTTACCTTGATTTCAAGTGACGCTGAATCCGCCGTCTACGGTGATCGTCGTGCCGGTCGTCCAGGCGGATTCGTCCGAGGCGAGGAAGATCGCCGCGCCGACCAGGTCGTCCGGCCGCCCGGCGCGACCGAGCGGGATGCGCCCGACGCGACCGGCGAGCAGTTCCGGTGTCTGGAAGATGCGCGTCGTCAGGTTCGTTTCCACCAATCCCGGCGCGATGGCGTTGACGCGGATGCCGTGCGGCGCGAGTTCGAGCGCCATGCCGCGCACGAGCATCGCCACGCCAGCCTTCGCCGCCTGGTAGTGGACGAGTTCGGGCTGCGCGCTGTGGGCGCTCACCGACGAGGTCGCGATGATGCTCCCGCCCGCACCACTTGCCACCATCTGCCGCGCCGCCGCCTGCCCGACGAGGAACGGCCCCTTCAGGTCGGTATCGAGCACCCAGTCCCACATCGCCTCGTCAATCTCCAAAAAGGGCACGCGCCGGTGCGTTCCGGCGTTGCAGACGACGATGGAGGGGGGGCCAAGCGCCGCCGCTTCGTCCATCATCCGATGTACCTGCGCGGTCTCCACGATGTCCGCCTGGACGACCTGCGCGCGCCGCCCCATGCCGCGAATTTCCCCGGCGATCTCCTCCGCTTCCCTTTTTCGTGTCCGGTAGTGGACGATCACGTCCGCCCCTTCGCGGGCGAAGCCGAGCGCGATCGCCTCCCCAATGCCGCTCGAAGCCCCCGTCACCAGTGCGATCCGCCCCGCTAGTCGCCCTTCCGCCATCGTACCCCTCCCCTCGTCTCTCAATTGACGCGATACGGGGACATTGAACCACGAAGGCGCGAAGAGCGCGAAGAAAAGAGGAGAAAAGATGTTGTCTTCTCCCTTCTTCGCGCTCTTCGTGCCTTCGTGGTTCAAATTGCGTCGTAATCGCTGCTGTTGACATGTTCGGACGGGGAGGAGAATATACAACGTTGTATAAGGAGTTTCCTATGTCGGCGGCGCGGCTGCTGATTCTCGGTGTTCTGCAACTCAAATCGCCCGCGCATGGGTATGAGATTCGCCGCGAATTGGAGTTGTGGCGCGCGGAGCAATGGGCGCACATCGCCTACGGCTCGATCTACTTCGCGCTGAACAAGATGGCGGAGGAGGGGTTGGT
>JALYXG010000661.1 GCA_030947205.1 Chloroflexota bacterium | reverse complement strand
ATCACGCCGAGCATCAGCGCGGTCGCGACGATCAGCTGCGGGCTGCGTCGCCGTGCTGGCATCCGGGCGAGGCCGACCAGCGAGACCGAGACGAGGACGAGCGCGAAGCGGTAGAACGTCCGGTACGGACCGATCCTCGGAATGAGGGGCCGAAAGAAGCAACCCTGGTTCGAGCCGCTTCTTTCTGGATGGTAATGGATCAAGGTGCTTGGCGTTAGAGCCCCAGTTTGCTACGTTCCCGCCGCAGTAACAACGCATTCGTCGCCACGGTGATACTGCTTGCCGACATCGCGAGCGCCGCGAAGGCGGGGTGCAGTTCGATGCCGAAGGGCTTGTACAACATGCCTGCGGCGATCGGGATGGCGATGAGATTGTAAATGGCCGCCCAGAAGAGGTTCTGCTTCATTTTCCGCACCGTGGCGCGTCCGAGCTTGATCGCTGCTACCACGTCGCCGGGGTTGGAGCGCGTGAGGACGACATCCGCGGTCTCGATTGCGACGTCGGTCCCTGCGCCGATGGCGATGCCGAGGTCCGCCTGCGCCAGCGCGGGCGCGTCGTTGACGCCATCCCCCACCATCGCGACGACCTGCCCCGCGCGCTGCAGCGTTGCCACCGCCGTCGCCTTGTCGTCGGGACGCACCTCCGCCTGCACTTCGTCGATGCCGATCAACTTCGCGATCGCCTCGGCGGTCCGCTGATTGTCCCCCGTGATCATGACGGTCGTGACGCCGATCGCGTGGAGATCCTCCACCGCGTTTTTGGCCTCCGGCCGGACGGTATCGGCGATGACGATTACACCGGCGGGCCAGCTATCGACGGCGACGAAGAGCGGGGTCTTGCCCTCCTGCGCGAGGCGATCCGCCATCTCCCGCAGGCCGCCGAGAGCGATGCCGTGCTCTTGCATGAGGCGCGGATTGCCCACGAGGACGCGATGGTCCGCGATCGTCGCCGCGACGCCGGCGCCGGTGATCGCGTCGAAGTGCACCGGCTCGGAGACGGTCAGCTGCCGCTGCCGCGCCGTCTCCACGATCGGTGCGGCCAGGGGATGCTCGGAGCGTGTCTCCGCGCTCGCGGTGAGCGCGAGGAGGTCGTCCTCGGTCGTCCCGGCGCTCGGGATGATATCGGTGACCGTCGGCTTGCCGACGGTGAGGGTGCCCGTCTTGTCGAAGACGACCGTCGTCAATTTGGCGGCAAACTAAGCAAAGGGATCGTTTACACCTGTTTGTCCTGCCCCTGGCAAGAAGATCGTATAAAGCATCTCAACAATGCCGATCGGCCTTGGCCGCTTGCGCACTATCCGTGAAGCGCATCGCTTCCTATACTACGCAGAGCCGAATGGTGGGCGCCGCCATCGGCGACGTGAGGACAAAGGAGGATGCCGATGGTGAGCCCGACACACGCCGTATCAGAAGGGAATGCCGCCGCGCCGCATTACGGGCCGATCCACGTCGTCCATGCCGATGCGCTCGCCACCGATGCGGCGCAGGTCGGGGGCATGACGCGCTACGAGGCGATCGGGGGCACCACCGTCGGTACCCGCTCCCTGCGGCTCGGTCGGGTCGTCGCGCATGCGGGGCTGATTTCCGCGGTGCATCATCACGGCGGCTGCGAGACGGCGGTCTACCTCATGCGCGGGCGTGTGCTCATGCTGTTCGGCCCCGCGCTCGGCGAGCGCATCGAACTGATGGCCGGCGATTTCATGTTCGTGCCGCCGTGGACGATCCACGCTGAGGCGAATCTCGGCAGCGAGGACGCCGAGTTCATCGTCGCCCAATCGAGTCCGCAAGGGATCGCCGTCAATCTGCCCGACATCCCGATCCCCGACGTGCGGGCCGCACGCTGAGATCGCCCACGATGCGTCGGTGCGACCGCTTGTGTGCGTGACACGTCCCCATCGGGGATCGAGCCGCTCCGGCGCATCCGCCGCGACGCGCGACAGGATGCACTGCCCGTCCCGATGACTCTGTGCCTCGTTTACTCGCCACGATCGCGTCAGATATGTGTGAACCAACCTCTGTCTGCGTCTGATTTGGCAGACTGCTCGATCGCTGCCGCCTGCTTGAAGAGGATGCCATGTCCCGCGCCCAGTCCGGTCGCCACCGCGATGGCGGTGGGGGTGGCGAGGCCGAGCGCATCCGGGCAGGCGATGACAATGGCGGAGACGGCGAAGGTGAGCGCCACGCGCACGCTCTCGCCGCCGACGAAGTACCAGAGGAGGAACGTCGTGACGCCCGCAGAGACGGCGAGGACGACGAGCCACTGCGCCGCCTGGTCCGCGAGCCGCTGGGCGGGGGCCTTGGAGTTCTGG